>JANOVW010000080.1:0-30549 GCA_031417575.1 Rhodoferax sp.
AGCTGTGGAACCAGCCAGCGAGGTCGGCCACCCTGCCTTGAAATCTGGCCACAACAACGCGTGTTCCAAGTTGCCGAGTTCTGGGCCGGAGTGCACCCGCATCCACCACAGAGCGGAGAAAAACGCGCCGAAAAACATCACTTCTGAAAAAATGAACCAACTCATGCTCCAACGAAAAGACAGATCAATTTTGTGACCGTATTGATGCCCCTCACTTTCACCCACGGCATCACCGAACCACTTGAACAAGATCACCAGAAACCAGGCCAAGCCAGCGAACATGAGCCATTTGCCCATATCGCTTCCGTTCATCCACTGGGCCGCCCCAAAGAAAGTAAAGAACAAACCCAATGATGCCAAGGCCGGCCGGTTGGAAGGCTCGGGAACGAAGTAGTACGGTGTACCGCTGTGCGAAGTTGAACTCATTTCAATGCTTTGCCTTTTCAAATAACGCCAATTTCAAAAACTTCAAACAATTCGGATGATCTCAGCCGGGCTTAGGCCTAGAGGGTCACCACCCATTTCACAAAAAACATCAAACTCACTACAAAGACCAGAACGGCCCCAACCGCCACCAACAAAATATGCAAAGGGTTGACCTGCGCCAAATCGTCTTGGAATTCGCTTTTTTTGCGTATGCCCAAAAATGACCATGCAACCGTCTTGACGCTCCGCAGAAACGAAGGCGCATTCAAAACCGACGTTTGAATTTTTGCGTTCATCCGCCAGCCCCACCCAACAACCCATTGGGCTTGCCCGATACCGATGCAACCGGTGCAGGTGGTGTTTTGCCACCGACTTCAAAAAATGTATAAGACAACGTAATGGTCGTGACATTTTTAGCGAGTTTAGGGTCAATCACAAAAGCCACCGGCCATTGCTTTTTTTCACCAGGCTCAAGTGTGTACTGGTTAAAACAAAAACATTCAAGCTTGTTGAAATGCATGGCTGCTTGTTGTGGCGCATAACTCGGGATAGCCTGCGCCGCCATCCGCCGGTTTTGGGTATTTTGAAACTCGTACATGACAGTTGCCAGTTCACCTGGATGCACCTGCAGTGACGATTTTTGAGGCTTGAACTCCCACGGTCCGCGGGCATTGGCATCGAACTCAACGGTGATCGTACGGCTCTTGTCAACCTGTGAGTTAGCCACCTCGGCCTTGGTCAAGCGAGCCTTTTCCCCTGTTTGATTTTTTTCACCTATCGCCAGAATGTTGATGCCTGTCGCTTCGCAAATGGCCTTGTAAATCGGAATCAACGCATAGCCAAAACCAAACATGCCCACCGTGATCACGGCGAGCTTGCCGAGCATTTTGAAGTTATCAAGGTACAGGCTCATAGGATTACAAACTCGGCCTATTTACCAAGCAGCACCATTTTGGCGATGAAACCCAACAGGAACACCACCGCAACAGACACCAGGATCAACCCGGTGCGCATATTGGCTTTTTTCTGATCAGAATTCATGGTTTTCGCTGGTGTTCTACCGTTTAACCAATGACGCGTGACGCCGTAGCGTCCAGCTTGGGTGGCGTTTCAAAGGTATGGAAGGGAGCCGGTGAAGGAACTTCCCATTCGAGGCCTTCGGCCCCTTCCCATGGTTTCTGACTGGCTTTTTCGCCCTTGCCGCGCATGCAAGGCAACACGATAAAGAAGAAAAAGTAAACCTGCGCAAAGCCGAACGCGAAAGCGCCCACAGATGCCACCATGTTGAAATCGGCAAACTGCATGGGGTAGTCTGCATAACGGCGCGGCATACCGGCCAGACCCAAAAAGTGCATTGGGAAGAAAGTAATGTTGAAGGCGATGAGCGACCACCAAAAATGGATTTTGCCGCGTGTTTCGTTATACATCACACCAGTCCATTTGGGCACCCAATAGTAAAAGCCCGAGAACATGGCATACAAGGAGCCCGCCACCAGCACGTAATGGAAATGTGCCACAACGTAGTAGGTGTCTTGCAACTGAATATCAATCGGTGCCATGGCCAGAATCAGGCCCGTGAAGCCGCCCATAGTGAAAACAAAGATGAAGCCGACAGCAAACAACATCGGGGTTTCAAAAGTCATGGAACCCTGCCACATGGTGGCAATCCAGTTGAAGATTTTGACGGCAGTGGGCACGGCAATCAACATCGTTGCATACATGAAGAACAATTGCCCGGTGACTGGCATGCCCGTGGTGAACATGTGATGAGCCCACACGATAAAGCTCAAAATGGCGATCGATGAGGTGGCATACACCATCGAGGCATAACCAAACAAGCGCTTGCGGGCGAAAGCGGGCACAACGTGGCTGATGATGCCAAAGGCCGGCAAGATCATGATGTACACCTCTGGGTGCCCAAAGAACCAGAAGATGTGCTGGAACATTACCGGGTCACCACCGCCCGCTGGATTGAAAAAGCTGGTGCCAAAGTGGCGATCAGTCAGCGTCATCGTAATGGCACCTGCCAGGACCGGCATCACAGCGATGAGCAAATAAGCGGTGATCAGCCAAGTCCAGCAAAACATCGGCATCTTCATCAGCGTCATGCCCGGAGCGCGCATGTTCAGGATCGTGACAATGATGTTAATCGAGCCCATGATTGAACTGGCCCCCAAAATGTGCAGCGCAAAAATGCCGGCGTCCATGGAAGGACCCATTTGCAAGGTCAGCGGCGCGTAAAAGGTCCATCCCGCAGCAGGTGCACCGCCGGGCATGAAAAACGACAACACCACCAGCACAGCAGCGGGAATCACCAGCCAGAAGCTGAAATTGTTCATGCGGGCAAACGCCATGTCGGCTGCGCCAATTTGCAATGGAATCATCCAGTTGGCAAAGCCCACAAAGGCCGGCATGATGGCACCAAAGACCATAACCACGCCGTGCATGGTGGTGAGCTGGTTGAAGAGTTCGGGGTTAACCAGTTGGAGCCCTGGCTGAAAAAGCTCGGCACGGATACCCAACGCCAGCACGCCTCCAAACATCAACATGGTAAAGGCAAACAGAAGGTAAAGGGTGCCGATGTCTTTGTGGTTGGTAGCAAATACCCAACGACGCCAACCGGTTGGCGCACCGTGATGGTCGTCATGGCCGTGGTCATGACCGTCATGGGAATGGTTGTCTAGTACGGCGCTCATGCAAGTGTCCTTCTCAATTCACTGAATACTTTAAACAGGGTGGCTCCCAACACAGAATCGCTGTGCTGGCCGGCCCTCATTACTTTCGAGCTGCAGTAATCTCTGCAGGTTGAACCAGCTGGCCCGTCTTGTTGGACCAGGTGTTTTTGGTGAACGTAATCACCGCAGCCAGATCTGTGTCGCTCAATTGTTTCCATGCCGGCATGGCCCCCTGGTTTTGGCCATTCAGCAAAATAGCGATTTGCTTGGCCTTGTCGGCGTCCAGCACAACAGCAGCACCGTCCAGGGCCTTGATGGGGCCAGCGCCCTTGCCGCTGGCTTGATGGCAAGCTGCGCAATTGGCTGCGTAGACTTTCTCGCCGCGGGCCGATATGTCAGCCAGTGTCCAAACTTTGGAAGGGTCATCAGCCTTGGCCGCCAGCTTTTTCTTTTCGCCCTCTACCCACTTGGTGTAGTCTTCGTGCGAGACCACCTTGACATGAATGGGCATATAGGCGTGCTCTTTGCCGCACAACTCTTGGCACTGGCCACGGTAATCGCCGATTTTTTCAGCGCGGAACCAGGTATCTCGAACAAAGCCAGGGATGGCATCTTGTTTGATGCCAAAAGAAGGCACGGCAAAGGCATGAATCACGTCATTGGCAGTGGTGATGATGCGTACTTTCTTGTTGACCGGCACCACCAGCGGGTTGTCCACTTTCAAAAGGTAGTCGTCGACCACTTGGCCTGGCTTGGGGCCTCCGTTATTGGACATTTCGCGGTGCGTGGCATCAAGCTGCGATACAAAACTAATGCCCTCGCCTTCGCCTTTGATGTAGTCGTAACCCCACTTCCACTGGATCCCGGTTGCCTTAATGGTCAGGTCGGCATTGGTGGTGTCTTTCATTGCCACGATCACTTTGGTGGCCGGCAGCGCCATCAAAATCACGATGACAAATGGGATGACCGTCCAGATAATTTCGACCGTTACCGACTCATGAAAGTTGGCTGCTTTGTAACCTTTGTCTTTGCGGTGTTTCCAGATTGAATAAAACATCACGGCGAAGACGGCAACGAAAATGACGGTGCAGACAATCAACATGAACCAGTGGAGCCAAGCCTGCTCCTCGGCGATCTTGGTCACAGCCGGGTGCAAATTAAGCTGGTTAACCGCCGGACCTCCCGGCAAATCGTTGACGGCATAGGCCAGGTTGGCCAGCGCCATACCCACCATCGAAGCCAGAGCCAGAAACAGTTGGCCCACAGACCTAAACCCGATACTGACCAAACCGCGTGTCTTCATGCTTTTCATCGTTTTCTCTTCTCCATCACCTTCTTTACCACTGTTTTACAAGCAACCAATTATCTATCGTGACCTGCCGCGACCTGGCGATTTCAACCGCTGCGCAAGGCTAACCTGATCTCACGTGCCAGTGCCGGACGCAATTCAGGCCGCACAAATCGGCCAATGTTGATACGCCGGCCCTGCCCATACAACTCGATCAATGACCCATCGCCCGACTGAGGTTCAACCCTAACCCATTCGCGACTGAATTCAGTCCGCTCCAGTTTTCCCGCTGTTTCCAGTTCTACGACCAACTGCGGTCCCGTCAAAAATATCCGTTCACCGTCTCCGGCGTGCCTTGCGTACAGCAAGAAGGCAGCACCCACCAAGGTTAGCTCCAGCCAAGCAAATGGCAAAACCATGGTTGCCCCCATGCCCCAAAAAATGACACCGATGCCAAGCGACAGCGCGCACAGCGACAGGTATATCCAGCCCATTTGGCTGGGTGTCAATGAACAATTGCGGCGCAAAAACCACTGAATGTTCTGACCTTGAACGGTGGCAAAGCGTAAAACCAAATGAGTCACACGAGACGCCTGGAACAACCGCGCCAACTCAATTTGGCACGGCACGGACATGGGGAAATACCCTGAGAACCATTGGCAAATATTGTAGCCGACCCCAAGCGATCATTTGAAGTTTGTCCAAGCTGTAGGGCTTGATCGGCACATGCGGGGCATTCGACACGCTTACGCAAACGTCTTCACTGTTTTCGTCATTCAGGGCGAGTTTTTGATATAACGGGCAAACGCCCGGTTTTCAGGGCCATGCGCATATCCTCCAGCGACATATTCAGCTGTGGCTGAATCGCCAATTTCCGCGCCGGTCTGAGCGCATGTCCGTAGATCACCTCAAAGCTCAGTTTCAGGCGACCATTGTCGTAAGGGTCGGCCAGGTGGTACATCAAGGCCTGTTTGAGCTGTTGATGCCAAGCGCGGCCTCGCAGGGCTTTGAATCGGCCTGGGCTGAGGTTACGTCCCAACCCGCGCAGGTCTTGCAAAAGGCGTTCCGGCGTTTCGTAAGTCAGGGTAATTCGCTCCATGTCCAGCACGGGCTCGGCAAAACCTTGGGCCACCAACATGTCGCCCCAATCATGCATGTCTGTGAACGTATGGGCAGGCTCACCCCAGCCTTGCTGGGTATAGATGGGCCGCAACTCCTTCAGGCTGTCCGGGCCCAAACAGGAAAACATCAGAAAACCATCGACTGCCAAGGCTTGATGCCAGCGCGCAATGAGCGCTTGAGGATTTGCAGACATGTGCAGCGCCATATTGGCCCAAACCATTTGGAAGCCGCTTTCGGCTGGCAAGCTTTCTGCCCCGGAATCAGCCACTACCAGCTTAGAAGCCTTCCAGCGGGCAGGTGCCCACCAAGGTTTAGCTATCAATTTAGAAGCTAATTTTCTATGCTTTTCGTCAACAATATCCAGAAAAAAAGTTGCATCTTTGTACCGTTGCGCCAAACGGCCATGAATCTCCATGCCCCCACGCAATGGTTCGACATGCAGCCATGCTTGAGGTTCCAGCTTGATCCAGTTCAGTCGCTCTTGCATGCGCCGACCCACCTCTTCATGCAACCAGGCCGACGGATAGACCAACAAACTTTGCCATCGATGGGCGGCGGCCGGGTCAATCGTAGGGGGGAGTTGGGTGTCCAAGCTTGGGTTCCAAAAAATTCAGGTCGCGCAGGTGGAGTGCTGGTAGCCTGGATGGGAGAGTATATTGACCCTATGAATGTTGGCGAACATCTTGGCGGCTGGATTGAACGGACCTGGTTAGCCTTGCCAAGCCAGTGTGCCGTATGCCGAAGCTGGCCAGCACAGCGGGTGTGTACCCCGTGTGTCAACCGGTTTGCCCAACCGGTTGACCGCTGCCGCCGCTGTGCACTTCGCTTGGCAAAGGGTACGCAAGAATGCGCCAACTGCCTGTCAACGCCATCACCACTGGATGAATGCTTTGCTGCGGTGCCCTACGAGTATCCGTGGGCCAACCTGATTACTCAGTATAAATTTCAGCCAGATCCGGCCTGGGCCACCAGCCTGGCCAAGCTCATGCAAAGCATGCCCCACATCGAGATAGCCCTTGAACAAGCCGATTGGGTGGTGCCCATTCCATTAGCCAATTCGCGCTTGGCTGGACGCGGCTTTAACCAGGCACTTTTATTGGCAAAAGTGTTGGCTCCGACAAAACTTTTGCCTCAAACCTTGCTCAGGGTGACACAAAGTGCCGCGCAAAGTACCCAAAACCGGGCTGCCCGCTTGGAGGCGATGCGCCACGCTTTCGTGATTGACCCGTTTTTGCAGTCTTCAATAAAAGGCCGACGCGTAGTCGTGATCGACGACGTCATGACAACCGGTGCCACGATGTACGCTGCTGCCGAGGTTTTACGGGCCGCCGGGGCTATTCATATCATCGGCATGGCGTTTGCAAGAACCGAGCGCGAACATTGAAGGCCCCCACGCTGCACCGCAGCGCTCGGTGAAAATGGGCGTTATGTTCAATATCGTCCTCGTCGAGCCCGAAATCCCGCCCAACACCGGCAATGTGATTCGCCTGGCAGCCAATACCGGGTGCCGACTTCACCTGATTGAACCCTTGGGTTTTTTGATGGAAGATCGCCAGTTGCGGCGCGCCGGGTTGGATTACCACGAGTTCACAGCAGTGATCCGGCATGCCAATTGGGCGGCATTTCTAAGTGCTGAAAATCCGGCCACGGACCGGGTTTTTGCGCTCACGACGCGAGGTGAAACGTCGGTTTTCAAGATCCGTTTTCAACCCGGCGACTGGCTGGTGTTTGGCTCCGAGACTAAAGGTTTGAATGACGACGTGCGCGCCGACATTGCAGCGCAACAGTGGCTGAAACTGCCAATGCGCGATGGCCAGCGCAGCCTGAACCTCTCAAACGCCGTAGCGGTTACTGCCTTTGAAGCCTGGCGCCAAAACGGGTTCGCCTGACCTTTGAATCTCAAGGATAGGAGCGGCCAATGGATTCAGCTACACAAACCGGCTTATCCGACCCTTCACGTTCAATGGTGACACCCCAGGTCATTTGTTTGCCGTTGCGCTCGATATCTTCCACTTTAAGCAGCTTTACTTTGGCGCGCAGGCGGCAGCCCACATGCGCGGGCGATGTGAAGCGAACTTTGTTCAACCCGTAATTCACGCCCATGCCTTTTTCCTGCACGTCAAAGGTATTGGCCATCAGCTTGGGCAACAACGAGAGCGTCAGAAAACCATGGGCAATCGGTGCGCCAAAAGGCCCCGCTTTGGCCCGCTCCACGTCGACGTGAATCCACTGGTGGTCACCCGTCGCCTCGGCGAACTGGTTGACCTGCTCCTGACTTATGGTGATCCAGTCGCTCACGCCAATATCTTGCCCCACGCAAGCAGCCAGTTCGGCGATGGTTTTGAAGGTTCTCACGGTGTTTCCCTTTTTAAAGTTGTTGGTCTTCATTTATCGAGCCATTTGCCGATGGTTTCCCATTGCGCCAAGTCTTTTTCAACACGGCCTGGCGCTACATCAAAAAGCGTCAATCCCCGGGCGGCAAGGTGGATGTAGTTTTGCGTGTTTCGTACATATCCGATCACCGGCAACCCCAGTGAATCAACAAATTCATGCAGTTTGTCTGTGGCAATGGTGCGGTCATCTACGCGCATGCCAACCAGGCCAATTTGATGCTTTTCCACGTGTTTGCTCTTGAGCAATTGATCCAAAAATTCGCGGGTAGCGAAGATGTCAAACACGCTAGGTTGCACGGGAACGATGATTTTATCTGCCATCCGCATCACATCGTTGAAGCGCCAGCCGTGCAGGCCGGCAGGCGTATCAAGCACGACATGGCTGGTGCCTTTTGGCGCCTTGGCAATCAGGTCGGCGTTGACCTCCCAGGTGCCGATGGCCCGCGCTTGCGGTGGCCGCAGGCTGAGCCACAGGCGTGACGATTGTTGCCGGTCGGCATCGCCCAACATCACCGCATGGCCTCTGCTGGCGTAATACCCAGCGACGTTGGTGGCCAGAGTCGATTTGCCGACTCCGCCCTTCGGGTTTGCAACTACAACTACTGGCATGGCGATTTCCTCTTCGATTTTCAGCGATGTTAGCGCTTTGCGCGTTCTAGAAACTCAGCTTCTCGGGATGAAGAGCAAGGCGCCCGGAGCGCTGCAACCGGCGTGCTCTTCGGGGCATGAGGATTGCGAACACCGAGCAACGCTGCAATTCGCTCGAAAAAATGGATTAATAGAATACTCAAATGGAACATACCCCTACTTGGCTCATCAACAGCTTCATTTACCTCAGCGCAGCTGTTATTGCGGTACCGCTCTCCAAGGCGCTCGGGTTAGGGGCCATCATCGGTTATTTGACGGCTGGATTGGCGATTGGCCCGTGGGGTTTGGGCCTGGTGACAAATGTCGAAGACATCTTGCATTTTGCCGAATTTGGTGTGGTGTTGATGTTGTTTCTGGTGGGCCTGGAACTGGAGCCCAAACGATTGTGGAGCCTGCGCAGACCCATTTTTGGCTGGGGCAGCGCTCAGGTGTTGATATGCGCCGCGGCGCTCTTCTTGGCTTTCTACCTGATCGGGCGTTTGGCACCCTCGACCTTTGGCGGTTGGCGCACGCCTTTGGTAGCAGCGCTCGGGCTGGCTCTGTCCAGTACCGCCATCGCTTTGCAGGTCATGGGTGAACGCAACTTGCTGCGCACGTCCAGTGGGCAGGCCAGTTTTTCGATCTTGCTGTTTCAGGATGTTGCCGCTATCCCAATTCTGGCGCTGCTGCCCTTATTGGCCGTCAGTTATGCGGACTCACAGGTCGCGGAGGGTGTTCATTTGTCGGAATTGGCCCGAGACGCGGGCACCATCATTGGCGTCATTGTTGGCATTGTGTTGGCCGGTCGGCTTTTGCTGCGCCCCTTGTTCCACTGGATCGCCGGCTCCAACACGCCCGAAATTTTTACCGCAGCGTCGTTGCTGCTGGTCGTTGGTATTTCGGCGTTGATGCAAAGGGTGGGCTTGTCAATGGCATTGGGTGCTTTTCTGGCAGGCGTATTGTTGGCCGAAAGCGAATATCGGCGCGAACTGGAGACTGATATCGAGCCGTTCAAGGGTCTGCTGTTGGGCCTGTTTTTCATCGCCGTGGGCATGAGCATCGACCTGGGCGTGTTGCTCAAGTCACCGGGGCTGATGGCCCTGTTGGTAGTCGTTTTCATGGCCGTCAAGGCGCTGGTCATCTACTTTTTGGCCCGGAGAATCGGCCTGCCCTTTCAAGATCGACCGGTTTTTACGCTCCTGCTGGCTCAGGGCGGCGAATTCGCTTTTGTGGTGTTTCAGGCGGCCAGCGGAGCCAAAGTGTTTGCCCCTGAAACGGCCTCGCTGTTGATTGGCGCAGTGGCGGTTTCGATGTTGCTCAGCCCCCTCGTTTTGGTAGCCATCGACAAACTGTTGCTGCCGCGTTTTGCCGATTGTGGTGTTGCCAAACCAGACGAAATTTCTGAGCCGCAAACAGCGCCCATCGTTATCGCTGGGTTCGGTCGGTTCGGCCAAATCGTTGGTCGCCTGCTGATTGCCCAAGGCTACACCTGTACCGTGCTGGACCACGATGCCGAGATGATCGAAGCCGCCCGCAGCTTTGGCTACCGCGTTTTTTATGGTGACGCCTCAAGGCTGGATTTGCTGCGTACGGCAGGTGCCGGCACCGCGAAAGTGCTGGTCATTGCGGTCGACGCCAAAGAGCAAAGCCTGAAAATTGTGGACATTGCGCGGGAGCACTTTCCCCAGTTGCAACTCGTAGCCCGCGCCCGCGATGTCACCCACTGGCACGAACTGCGTGAACGCGGCGTTACGTACGTACAGCGCGAGTTGTTTGAAGCCAGCTTACACAGTGGCGCCAGCGTCTTATCCGCGCTAGGCCACGCGGACGACCAGGTGCAGGCATCGCTGAATCGTTTTCGGGAACACAACCTCGCGCTGTTTGAAAAAATGCACCCCCACTACAAAGACCGCGCCAAACTGATTGCTGTGGTGAAACAAGGCCGGGCACAACTAGAGGAGCAAATGGCGCAAGAACGGGCTTCGCTTGGTGACGACGGCACACCCCAAACCAATTGAGTCGGCCAGGTTTGGCCTTTTTTTTCAACGCCAAACAGCACATGTAAACGGAATATTCTTGACGAAAGCCTGCGCAACTCTGCTATTGGTTGCATTGAATATTGGAAGTTCATCCGGTGAAACGCAGGGCGCCTATTCACCAAGCGCCGGAGCCCTTTTTGCCCTATTTTGGCCAGTCCTGGCTTGTTGCGGGCGTTTCCCACAATGCCTGCCGACATGGCAATCCGGACCCAAATGCAACTGGTCATCTTGCTTGATTTGGCGCATCCCAGGATTAATCTGCCCAAGGCTATTTTTGGTGAGTCCGCGCGCGGCAAACACCACCGCAGGTCTTGAGCATTAAACCTTGGTTCCAAGGGTGGCTTTCACGCTGACCTGCACCGGCCACAGTGTCAAAGCCGACTCCAAATTCAATGGGGAGCAATTTTGTATTGACTTTATAGTATCTAAGTAAATTTTATTTAACGCAATTATTAATTAATTTAATTACATAATTGCTATATTTTAGATATCATTTAATGCACACTCAATAAATAAAATATTTTAAAAAGTTAAAATATTATGGATAAAAATAATTTTTACATCAAAAAGGTGACTTCGGTACACCTTTCATGCCACCCATTCCCCCGAGGCGCTTCATCATTTTCATCATTCCGCCGCCTTTCATTTTTTTCATCATGTCCTGCATCTGCTCAAACTCCTTCAGCATGCGGTTGACATCCTGCACTTGTACGCCGGCTCCGGTCGCAATCCGTCGTTTTCGGGTGGCCTTGATCAGGTCAGGCTTGCGCCGCTCCAGCGCGGTCATGCTGTGAATGATGCCTTGCTTGCGCAGTATGTCTTTTTCAGCCTTTCCCATGTCCACCTGCCCCGCTTTGGCGGCCATGCCAGCAGGCAATTTGTCCATCAGGCTCGAAAGCCCCCCCATCTGACGCATTTGCTGGATTTGCCCCAAAAAGTCATTGAGATCGAAGCCACCGCCGCTTTTGACTTTGGCCGCTAGTTTTTGAGCCGCCTCAATATCGATCCCCGCAGTGACCTGTTCCACCAGCGCAACGATGTCGCCCATGCCCAAAATCCGCCCCGCATGGCGTTCAGCATCAAAAACCTCAAGCCCGTCGATTTTTTCAGAGGTGCCTGAGAACTTGATTGGCGCGCCGGTGACTTGCCGCACCGACAAAGCAGCACCACCTCGGGAATCTCCGTCGGTCTTGGTCAAAATAATGCCCGTCAGCGGCAATGCATCCTTGAAAGCTTTTGCCGTATTGACGGCATCTTGGCCCTGCATGGCATCGACCACGAACAGCGTTTCCACCGGGTTCAAGGCCGCGTGCAAATCCTTGATCTCACGCATCAGCGCCTCGTCAATCGCCAGCCGTCCGGCGGTGTCGACCAACAACACATCAAAATAGTGTTTCCGGGCGAAATCAAGGGCCGCAAGGCCAATGGCCACCGGTTTTTGATCGGCCGAGCTCGGGAACCATTCCGCACCCGCTTGCGCGGTAACCGTTTTCAACTGCTCAATCGCTGCCGGTCGGTAAACGTCACCCGAGACCGTCAAGACCTTTTTTTTGCGCTTCTCGATCAGGTACTTGGCCAGTTTGGCGGTGGTGGTGGTTTTACCGGCTCCTTGCAATCCGGCCATCAAGATCACGGCCGGCGGCTGGGCGGCGAGATTGATGTCACTGACACCCTCCCCCATGGTGAGTGCAAGTTCCCGGTTCACGATACTGACCAACAGTTGCCCTGGCTGCAAAGACGACATCACCTCTTGGCCCAGTGCTTTTTCCTTGACTCTCGCAATAAAGTCTCTGACCACCGGCAAGGCGACGTCTGCTTCCAACAATGCCATGCGAACTTCCCGCAACATGTCGGAAACGTTTGCTTCCGTAATGCGGGATTGCCCCCGGATACCCTTGACCAAGCGGGAAAGTTTGTCTGAAAGTGCGGAAGCCATAAGATAAAACTCGCAAAGCGAGTGCCTTTAGTGTTGCCAAAGCGGGAGCGCCCAACCTGTCACCTACCAATAACTCCACGGATTGTTGAGACACCGGAGTGAGGGACGCTAAACTGTACGCATGATTTTACCGAGTGTCGTCTTGCAAAATGGATTCGGACTGGTGGCCGCGCTGACTTACCTTGTGGCAGCATTGAGCGCTCGCCGTTGGACTGACGTCGCGTTGACTCGCGTAGTGTTTGCGAGCTGGATTCTTCATGGGGCAACACTGCTCAGCGCATGGCTGAGCGATGATCCCCGATTCGGTTTTGCGCCTGCACTCAGCGTTACGGCCTGGATTGCCGTACTGGTGTATGGCGTTGAAACGCGACTCTATCCGCAACTGCCGATTCGGTGGGCTTTTTTAACCTGCGCTGCAGCGGCTGTACTTCTGGGGATGTTGTTCCCAGGTCGCCCTTTGCATCCCGGGGAGACTATTTGGCTTTCTGCGCATTGGGCGCTGGGCATAGCCTCCTATGGCTTGTTTGCAGTTGCCGTTGCGCATGGCTGGTACATGTCACGCGCCGAAGGGGATATTCGAATGGCTCAAACTGACCACCTTTCTGTGCCATTGTTGACACTCGAACGCCTTACCTTCCGGTTTGTTCAGGTTGGGTTTATTCTGCTCACGACAACGCTCATCGTCGTTTTTTTCTTGGATCAGTCACTTTTCAAATCCGGTATGGTGCGCTGGGATCACAAGACCGTCTTTTCAGTCATGTCCTGGTTGTGCTTTGCTGTCCTGCTGATTGGCCGGTCCTGGTTTGGCTGGCGAGGCCGTCGGGCGGTGCGCGTTTTGTATTTGGGCGCGGGATTGCTGCTCTTGGCCTATGTAGGTTCGCGGTTTGTCCTTGAGGTGCTACTGGGGCGCAACCTGTGAAGATCCTGATTGGACTCCTTGTCATCGTTGCCGTTATATGGCTGGTGCGTGCAGCGCGCAAAGATACGACGCTGACTGAAAAGCGCCCCGCCCCCGCACGACAACCTGATAGCCCGACCACGCAAGACAAACCGACCACCATGTTGCAATGTCATCATTGCGGGCTCCACATACCAGCCCATGATGCCGTTCAGGGACGCCAGGGGGCCTACTGCACCGACGCCCATCTCCTGCTGGCAGAAAATTGAATGGCTACACAACACCTTGACTCGGCCTGGCCGTTGTCTGCTTTCAACACCCGACCAACTACAGCGCAAAAAATCGGCCCTACCGAATTCGACAGACTTTGGCATGGCTTCATGACGGCCCGCGCTACATTGGGCCTGGTACTGCTGCTGTTGC
Organism: Rhodoferax sp.; assembly: GCA_031417575.1. Taxonomy (GTDB): domain Bacteria; phylum Pseudomonadota; class Gammaproteobacteria; order Burkholderiales; family Burkholderiaceae_C; genus JANYCG01. The sequence continues at coordinate 13,828 of JANOVW010000080.1, forward strand.
AAACGGGCTTGTGGCTGATGGGCCAAAACTCCAACCTCCCGCTGATCCTGGTGTCGTTTGCCTATTTTTTGGCAGCAGCAGCCGGTCGGCTTCTAGACAAGCCTCGACTCCTGGGCAGCCATTTTAATTGGCGCTGGATATCCACGATCGGTCTGGACTTGCTGGCTTTTTCCGTCCTGCAATGGCTGCAAGGAGGGGGGATCAATTACGCCCCTTTGGTGGCCCTGCCAGTGTTGCAAGCCTCCGTTCTGGGCACACTCTTCCTCGCAATGGGGACCGCGGCCGTAGCGAGTTTATTGCTGCTCGTGCATGCGGCCTGGCTAACGCTTTATGGCAACGTTGACATCACATCACAGTTTGTGCAGGCTGCGTTGATCGGTGCGGGTTGTTTTGTGATCGCATTGTTGGCCAATCAAGTGTCTTCTCGATTGGAACAAGAAGAGCAACGCGCCCGATTGAATCAACGCGCTGCCCAGGCACAGCGACGCGTCAATGAACTTGTCATCGAATCCCTGACGGACGGAATTCTGGTGGTGGATGCCAAAGGATGGGTGCGATCCGCCAATCCCGCCGCCCGAAAGATGTTGGGTGCTCAAGTACCACCCATCGGCAATGCGCTGAATCTCAATGCCGACCCATCGTTGGGCGCGCTGGCCGATTTGGCTCAGCAGAGTTTTGTCCGCAATGACCGACAACGCCACAATGTCACTATCCTGCGATCGGGTCGTAATTTGCGCAGGCTTGAAGTCGGAACTCAGTTGGCCGGCCGGGAAGAAGATTCAGCAGACAATTTGTGCGTCATGTTTCTGCAAGACCAACGCGAAATCGAGGCGCGGATTCGAACCGAAAAATTGGCCAGCATGGGGCGTATGTCGGTAGCCGTAGCCCACGAAATCCGGAATCCTTTGGCTGCTATTGCCCAAGCGAATGATTTGCTAGATGAAGATGTCGGCGATCCAAAACACAGGCAACTCATACGGCTGATTGCGCAAAATGCCACGCGCCTTGGAAAAATTGTTGACGAGGTGCTACACCTCTCACATGTCCAGGGGAACGACAACAACACGAGTTCACCCAAGGTAAATTTGACATCCCATGTGGATCAGATTTGCCAAGACTGGAGCGCTCAGACCGGCACAGATGTGACGGTCGATAACCGCGCTGGCAACGCGGAAATACCTGCCTTGTTCGAACCCGAACACCTTCGTCGGGTCATGATCAATTTGCTCGACAACGCAAAACGATATGCCAGTGGTCGACCAGCCGCGATCCAGGTAAGAAGCAGCACGCCTGCAGCGGATTTTGGAAGCTCCACTTTCACCGAAACATCGCTTGGAACCGCCGAGGTGCGGGTCTGGAGTGATGGCGCTCCGATGGATCCGTCAGTTGAACAACACTTGTTTGAACCATTTTTTTCCTCCGAAAGCAGATCCAGCGGTTTGGGGCTCTATATCTGCCGGGAACTATGTGATGGACATGGCGCCACTATCCACTACCAGCGTAGCAGCCGTATCATTGCAAACCATGAAATCGAAGGAAATGAATTTGTGGTTCGCCTGCGGATATCGTCTGGAGCAACTGTGACGTCTCCTCAAACCCTTGCGTAGCGCTATGGCCATGCAATCGGTGCAGCAACATGCCAGTGTCTTGGTGGTCGATGATGAGCCCGATTTGCGCACGTTGTATGAGCTTACCTTGGTGCGCGAAGGTTATTTGGTCGAATCCGCTGGCACAGTAAACGATGCTTGGCAACTATTGCAAGAGCGCCATTTCGATATCGTCATTACCGATATGCGGTTGCCCGACGGGATGGGTCTTGAAATATTGCGCCGCTTGCGTGCTGACCAGAGGCGCGAACGCTGTGTGGTCATCACAGCCTACGGCTCCGCACAGAATGCAGTAGATTCCCTCAAGGCAGGCGCATTTGATTACCTGACAAAGCCAGTGGATTTAAAGCAATTCAGGGCGTTGATTTCAGCAGCAACACTGCGATCCGAGCAGCCACCTTCGAGTGCTAACCCACTGGAGGCATCGAATTCGGGACAGATGGTTGAGCCCAGCCTAGATTCCTCAGGTGGAAATGTCGCAGCACGCGCCGCCCTGGCATACTTGGTCGGCCACTCTGCGCCAATGGTGCAGGTGCGCGAGCGCATCGCCAAAGTCGCCAAGAGCATGGCCCCCGTGCTGATTCGGGGCGAATCTGGCACAGGAAAGGAACTGGCCGCTCGGGCTCTGCATGCCAACAGTCATCGGTGGCGCGGTCCCTTGGTCGCCGTCAATTGCAGCGCTATCCCGGAAAATCTGCTTGAGGCCGAATTTTTTGGTGCGAAAAAGGGCGCTTATACAGGAGCTACGACAGACCGGCTCGGCTATTTTCAAACTGCCTCTGGGGGCACCTTGTTTCTTGACGAAATTGGCGATTTGCCGCTTGCGATGCAAGCCAAATTGTTGCGGGCTGTTCAAGAACGAACAGTGCGTCCGTTAGGTTCCAATGGGGAGGAGCCCGTTGATGTCAGGATTGTGAGCGCCACCCACAAAGACCTTGCAGAAGGTGTACGGTCAGGCACATTCAGGCAAGACCTGTTTTACCGACTCAATGTCATTGAAATTATCATGCCGACGCTTAGGGAGCGCCCTGGTGACCTGGCAGATTTATGCCGTGCACTGATTAAGCGAATCGCCGCTGACTCCAACATACCCGAGCCAGAGCTGTCCGAAACGTTCATGGCCCAACTGTGTAGCGAAGCCTTTTACGGCAACGTGCGCGAATTGGAGAATCACCTCCACCGAGCTGTTGCGCTCAGTGATGGCGGTGTATTGCGCGGCGATCCCTTGATGGGAACGGGTTTGTTATCGGCCCCAATGTCAATTTTTAGCCAGATAGCTGAAGGGACTGTCACTCATTCAGCTACCCCGATTGACAGTGAATCCAACCCGACGGGGCTGAACAGTGCATCGCGAACGGTTGACTTGCAGGAACATCTGGACCGCGAAGAGCGGCAGGTATTGCTGTCCGCCTTGCAAGACTGCGGTTTCAATCGCACGGCTGCAGCGGCTAAATTGGGGTTGAGTTTGCGTCAAATTCGCTACCGAATGGCGCGCCTGCATATTGAGGTGCCACCGAGTGAAGGCCAGAGTGCAGCCGAGACGACTGATGAAAGTAACTGACCCCACTCACCCGTTGTGGGTTGATGGGTGGTACCAATTTGCACGCCATTTGAAGTCACCTAACCAAGGTCAACGGCCTTTAAATGCCGTTGTCGACTTGGTAATCGTCCATTCCATCAGCTTACCGCCGGGTGTCTACGGCGGTGACCAAGTTCAGCGCTTATTCACTAATCAGCTGGATTGGTCAGAGCACGCCTATTTTCAAACGATCAAAGGCATGGAAGTGTCGTCGCATTTTTTTATCCAAAGAAGTGGCAATGTTTGGCAGTTCGTTGGTGTCGACAAACGGGCCTGGCACGCGGGCGTGTCACATTACCGTGGACGGGACAACTGTAACGATGATTCTGTTGGAATTGAACTTGAAGGCCTGGATGGCATGCCGTTTGAACCCGCGCAATATGAGTCTTTGGCTAGTTTGTGCGCTGCGCTGACCGACATTCTGCCTCTGCGCAACCTTGCTGGGCATGAACATGTCGCGCCTGGCCGGAAAACCGACCCTGGTGCCGGATTCGATTGGTGCTTGATCCAACGGTTGTTGGCATGGCCGCCTCAGTATTTTCCCGAGTCTTTGCGAATTTCTGATTAACCGATTGACGGGTGTAATGGATTGGATAGGGCCGCGAATGGCCTGTGTGCGACAGGTTATCCCCCAGAGCCTGAGTTGGCGCGGGATTTTGAACCAAAACACCCCAAGACCCGCGCATTTGCTGAAGCGCATTTCAGCACAGCCCGAATGCTTTGCTGGCAATGCTGAAAATATTTGCAAAAGCGCTCGTTACACTACCGGTAGTGGCTTGTGCGGTGGCCAGACACCATATATAGTGTGCCATCTCCTTTTCAACCGCTTAAAATTCTTGTCGCCATCCGCCCTTTTCTTTCAAGTCGAACCTGCCACACTTCTCTAAAGCAATCAAAGCATTAGCCACGCCAGAAATACTTTCGCATTGCCCTATCAAGTCGCCGAATCGATCCGCCAGATAACCTATAAAACACCATAAAAGTTCATAATAGTCATGCACACCGCCTTCAATATTCCCGCCCATGAATTGGGTAAATCACCGGTCGCCGCAGGCTCAGTGAGCCCAAGCCAAGAAAACCGGGCACCTTCGCATCTGGCCAATTACCAGATCATCCGCCGCAACGGTGCCGTTGTTCCCTTTGAACCTGCAAAGATCGCTGTGGCGATGATGAAGGCTTTCCTGGCAGTTCATGGCACCCAGGGTGCGGCATCCGCCAGTGTGCGCGAAACCGTCGACGGTTTAACGCAAGCGGTTGTCCGTGCCTTGGTTCGCTCCCGGCCAGGTGGGGGTACCTTTCATATTGAAGACGTTCAAGACCAAGCAGAACTGGGCCTGATGCGTGGTGGTCACCATGAAATTGCCAGAGCTTATGTGCTTTATCGGGAAAAACGCACGCAGGAGCGGGCGAAAAAGGCTACCCCTGATATAGCCGCCCAACCCGTGCTGCACGTCATTGATGGTGGTCAGCGGCTGGTGCTGGACATCGCAAGGCTGCGGCAACTGATCGAATTCGCATGCGCTGGTTTGGGCAATGACATTCGACCAGAGCCAATCCTTGCCGAGACAATGAAGAACCTTTACGACGGCGTTCCGATGGATGAGGTCTACAAAGCGTCGGTTTTAGCCGCGCGCACCCTCATTGAAAAAGATCCGGACTACACCTACGCCACTGCGCGTCTTCTGTTCCACACCATTTCCAAAGAGGTTCTGGGACGTGATGTTATTCAGGCAGAAATGGCCGAGGCTTACGTGGATTATTTTCCCCAGTTCGTAAAAAAAGGGGTGGAAAACGAACTCCTCGATGAAAAACTGCTTCAATTTGATTTGAAACGCTTGGGTGCTGCACTGAGATCCGATCGTGATCTCAAATTTGATTACCTGGGCCTGCAAACACTTTATGACCGTTATTTTTTGCACATCGGCAAACAACGCATTGAATTGCCGCAAGCTTTTTTCATGCGCGTAGCGATGGGGCTTTCGCTGAATGAAATAGACCGCGAAGCCAGGGCCATCGAGTTCTACGAGGTGTTGTCAAGTTTTGACTTCATGTCCAGCACACCAACACTTTTTAACGCTGGCACCCTGCGCTCGCAACTTTCCAGTTGCTACCTGACCACCGTACCCGACGATCTGGACGGCATTTACGAATCCATCAAGGAAAACGCCCTGCTTTCAAAGTTTGCTGGAGGGTTAGGCAATGACTGGACCCGCGTTCGCGCCTTGGGTAGCCACATCAAGGGCACCAACGGTGAATCACAGGGCGTTGTGCCTTTCCTAAAGGTGGTGAACGATACGGCCGTAGCGGTCAATCAGGGCGGCAAGCGCAAGGGCGCTGTTTGCACCTACCTCGAAACCTGGCATCTTGATATTGAAGAGTTTCTGGAGCTTCGCAAAAACACGGGGGATGACCGTCGGCGTACGCATGACATGAACACGGCCAACTGGATCCCGGATTTGTTCATGCGCCGCGTCATGGAGAAAGGAAGCTGGACGCTCTTCTCACCCAACAACACACCAGACCTGCACGATAAATTTGGGAAAGATTTCGAAATCGCTTATGTGGCTTACGAGCAAAAAGCCGCCAGGGGCGAAATTACCCCGAGCCGCACCATTCAAGCCGCTGACCTGTGGCGCAAGATGCTGACGATGTTGTTCGAGACCGGCCATCCCTGGATCACCTATAAAGACGCTTGCAATGTGCGCTCGCCGCAACAACATGCTGGCGTGGTTCACTCCAGTAACCTGTGCACCGAAATCACCCTCAATACCAGCGACACAGAAACAGCAGTTTGCAATCTGGGTTCGGTCAATTTGCTGCAGCACCTGAAGAACGGCGATGTCGATCACGTCAAGCTCCAGAAAACCATCTCGACGGCCATGCGCATGCTGGACAACGTAATCGACATCAATTACTACGCTGTAAAAAAGGCCCGTGATTCAAACCTGAGACACCGTCCGGTCGGCTTGGGGATCATGGGGTTTCAAGACACCCTGTATGAGTTGCGCATTCCATATGCCAGCGATGAAGCCGTCGCTTATGCAGATCGGTCCATGGAAGCCGTGTGTTACTACGCCTATCAGGCATCAACTGAATTAGCAGCAGAGCGTGGTCGCTACTCGAGTTACAAAGGGTCGCTTTGGGATCAAGGCATCCTGCCTTTGGACACCTTGGACATGTTGTCAGAAGCCCGTGGGGGCTATGTCGATGTTGACCGCTCCAGCACCCTCGATTGGAATTCGCTGCGGCAAAAAATTGCCAAAGACGGTATGCGTAATTCCAATTGCGTCGCCATCGCTCCAACGGCAACAATCTCGAACATTATTGGCGTGGATGCCTCGATCGAGCCGTGTTTTGGCAACCTGTCTGTCAAATCAAACCTGTCGGGCGAATTCACCGTGATCAACAGCTACCTGGTGCGTGATCTCAAACGTCTGGGTTTGTGGGACGACGTGATGGTAATGGACCTCAAACACTTTGACGGCTCGCTCAGACCCATTGACCGTGTTCCCGAAGAAATCAAATCTCTTTATGCGACCGCGTTCGAAGTGGAGACTGTTTGGTTGGTCGAGGCTGCGGCACGTCGCCAGAAGTGGATTGATCAGGCGCAGTCCCTCAATATTTATATGGCTGGCGCATCGGGTAAAAAGCTCGATGACACCTATAAATTGGCTTGGATACGTGGCCTCAAAACAACCTACTACCTGCGAACGATGTCAGCCACCCATGCTGAAAAATCTACCGTGTCATCGGGTCGGATGAACGCGGTTTCCTCAGGCGGGAATGATGGCATGGGCGCATCATCAGGTAGCAAGGCTCCCAGCGCTCTTGATCTGATCGCGGCACAGGCGGCCCAACAGTTTGAACTGGCCAGCAACGCTGCCACCGACATCAAGTTTTGCGGTGTGGATGATCCGACCTGCGAGTCATGCCAGTGACGCAGCAACGAATGCGATCGATGCGCTGCATCTTCAACCAATGATGAGAATGCGATGGACGCTGGTGACGAGGCAATCGACAACGTCAACGACGATGTATGGGCACAACACTTGCGCTGGTGAAATTGGCAGATGCTTTTCTTTTTATAGCACTGCACGGATAATCTACTGATTGGAAAAATTTATGTTGACCTGGGACGACGAAGTCAAGCCCGTTTTGCAAAACAACCTCATGCGCGGCGCCCCGAGCGGCCGTGAGTTCGAGCCAGCCCCTGCAATGGCCTTGCGCACACTGGACGATGGCGCCGTGGTACCCGCCGCCAAGCTGTTGAGCCAAGCGGCCACCACAAATGCAGTCAAAACAACGCCCTCAGACGCACCCTATGTTCGGGTGAATGCGGCAGACAAACGCATTATCAACGGCAAGACAGATGTCAATCAGCTAGTGCCTTTTAAGTACAAATGGGCATGGGAAAAATACCTGGCTACCTGCGCCAACCACTGGATGCCGCAAGAGGTGAACATGACGCGCGACATCGCGCTTTGGAAAAACCCCAATGGTTTGACTGAAGACGAGCGGCGAATTGTGAAACGCAACCTGGGATTTTTCGTAACTGCGGATTCACTGGCCGCCAACAACATCGTGTTGGGTACTTATCGCCATATTACGGCGCCCGAGTGCCGCCAATTCCTGTTGCGGCAAGCGTTTGAAGAAGCTATCCACACCCATGCCTATCAGTACATTGTGGAGTCGCTGGGCCTGGACGAAAGTGAAATCTTCAACGCTTACAACGAAGTCAAATCGATCCGTGACAAAGACGAATTCCTGTTGCCTTTCATCAAGGCCATCATGGATCCGCATTTCAATACGGGGACTCCTGAAACAGACCAGACACTGCTTAAATCGCTGATCGTTTTTGCTTGCCTGATGGAAGGTCTGTTTTTCTATGTTGGTTTCACGCAGATTTTGGCATTGGGACGGCAGAACAAGATGACCGGCGCGGCCGAACAATACCAGTACATCCTGCGTGACGAATCGATGCATTGCAATTTTGGCATTGACCTGATCAACCAGTTGAAGGCCGAAAACCCCCATTTGTGGACGCCCCAATTCAAGGCCGAAATCAAGGACTTGTTTGAAACCGCCGTACAGCTTGAGTACCGCTACGCAGAAGACACCATGCCGCGCGGTGTGTTGGGCATGAATGCGTCGATGTTCAAGGGCTATTTGCGCTATATCGCCAACCGTCGTGCGACCCAGATCGGGATGGAGGCGCTGTATCCGAATGAAGAAAATCCGTTCCCCTGGATGAGCGAGATGATTGATCTCAAAAAGGAACGCAATTTCTTTGAGACCCGTGTGATTGAATACCAATCTGGTGGCGCTTTGTCCTGGGATTGATGTTCACGATGTCCAGAATTTCACAAACTGCAGACCGCTTCACAGAGAGCGGCTTTGGTTTGTGCACCCGAGTTCATGATGCTGGGGATTGCCCCAACACCATGAATCGCTTTGTGTTATCCAACATACACAAAGTGCTCTTTGTTACTTGATCAAGGAGAATATTGAAATGGCAACTGCAAAAAAACCGGCCGCAAAAAAGGCCGCTCCCGCGAAGAAAGCTGCTCCAGCTAAAAAGGTAGCAGCCAAGAAGGCTCCGGCGAAGAAAGCCGCTCCAGCCAAAAAAGCCGCACCGGCTAAAAAAGCAGCCGCTAAAAAAGCACCAGCCAAAAAAGCTGCTGCCAAAAAAGCACCCGCTGCCAAAAAGGCTCCAGCAAAAAAAGCAGCCGCTAAAAAAGCGCCTGCCAAAAAAGCTGCCGCCAAAAAGCCAGCCGCCAAGAAAGCAGCCAAGAAGCCGGCTGCGAAGAAAGCTGCGAAAGCACCCGCTGCCCCCGCCGCCCCTGCTGCTCAGACCACTCTGAACCCGCAGGCCGCTTGGCCATTTCCGACGGCTTCCAAGCCCTAAGTGATGGTCTCCATGCCCTAACAAGGCTGGCGGTTCTCTCAAAGCCTGGTATCGAAAGATGCCAGGCTTTTTATTTTGTTGAAAATTGGAAAAGTGACCGTCAATGCCGTCAAAACGCTTGACGAGTCCATCGGCTAAGAGTTGCTCAGCTCAGGGATAAAACGCCAAAACGCGATATCCCGTAAATCTTTCGGCGTTTGGAGCCATCCGCACCGTGATCGTCGCTTGCCCTTGCCATTCGGCACCGGCAGCCAGCACGCCCTGCGGTTCACCCGATTTGCCGAGCTCATTGGCGGACAACACCCGTCGAAGCAAAGCCTGGTCTTGGGAGTCGGTCAAGGTCAACTCGACCGACGGGATTGCGACATCGATACTTGCAGTGTTTCGCAACACCAAATTGAGCCGGTAGGTGTCACCTTTGAATCGGTTGAAAGATGAGCTGTCTATCACCACCGACTCAATTTGGCGCAGGGCCGCGACACTGCAGCCCAGTTGTTCACACATCCCTATCAGGGCTGGTCTGATCTGCGGAAACATGGCTGCGAGGCGATCACGCTCCAACACGGCGATTTGTACCACCAGCACGACAGACAACACCAATGCCACCAATCCCAGCACAAAACGCCGCACACCGCTCGGCGGTGGGCGGGCGTTGGGCATGGCACGCATGAAGGAAACATCGGCCAGGGCTGGCTGCGCATTGTCTGCGGAAGGCGGCGAAACGGTAGCCTCTGGGGCGACAGACGATACCGCCGCAGGGGAAATGCCCGGTTCTTCATTTGCAAGACCTGGGAAACCAGCCAGTGGTGACGGAATAATTCCCGCGTCTGCAGCATTGACGACCGGGGTGTTTGACTGTGCAACCGATGGCAAAGCATCAGGCAATAAAACCGGCTCAATGGGCTCCTGCCCGGTTCTCAGGATGGCCGCGGCATCTAGGGGTGGCGTTTCATCCGGGGTATGGGACTGGTCGGGCGCACCATTCACAAATCTGTCTGATGGAAAAACCTTCGGTTGTGGTTCCTCTGCGGGAGCCAAAAACACCGGAGGTTGCACAAGCTCTTCGGGCCGCGCCTGCACCTGCATCGCCAATTCAATACTGGACATCTCGGTAGCAGAAGCCGCCAACGTAGCTCTTGCATCGAACACGTCGGTACATTGCCCGCAGCGTACCCAACCATCGGACATGCGCAACTGGTCTTGCACAACCCGAAAAACCGTTTGGCACGTTGGGCAGCGGGTGATTTGGCTCATGACGCAGGCAATCCAGCTGATCGACTCATTTTTTCGCCGTCATCAGTATCCAGCCGTCCAGTTCATCGGCTACCGTCAGTCGCATATAGGGCGCGTAGGCGGCAACAAGTTCATCGGCCTGACGCGCCAAAATACCAGCCAAGACCAAATTGCCACCGGGTGCTACATGGGCGCACAGCAGAGGGGCCAATACCTTGAGGGGCGTGGCCAGAATATTGGCGACCACCGTTTGGTAGCCACCTTGGGCAGCCTGTATGGAATCGGGCAATCCGGTATGCAGGGTGACGTGGTTGGCGATCGCATTCAGCCGGGACGACTGAACCGCCGCAGGGTCGATGTCGACAGCGTCCACTGAAGAAGCGTCTTTTTGCGCCGCTGCAATCGCCAGGATGCCCGAGCCACAGCCGTAATCCAGTGTCCGGCCCAACCCGGCCTGGTTGGCAATCCAGCGCAGGCACATGCGGGTCGTGGGATGTGTACCGGTGCCAAATGCCAAGCCAGGGTCTAACCGGATGATTTGCCTGGCCGCCAGCGGTGGTTCGTGCCAGGTCGGAACGATCCAGAACGTGGGCGTGATTTCTACGGGCGCAAACTGCGCTTGGGTCAAGCGCACCCAATCCTGGTCGGCCAGGGCGCTGATACCCAAAACCTGGCAACCGACAAAAAAATCCTGCACCTGCAGCAAAACCAAGGCCGTTGCTGCAACGCCCTCGTCGGCAAACAAGGCCACGACACGTGAGCGCCGCCAGCCACCTGCAGGGGGCGGCATGCCGGGCTCTCCAAACAGTGCGTGCTCGGCATCCGTCGCGGCATCAGCGTCATCCACCGTGACACTTTGCGCGTCCAACGCTTCCAACGCATCGCTAACCGGCTCAACCGCCGCCTCTGGAACGATCAGGGCCAGTTCAAACATGGTGTATCACCGCTTGTGTTGCTCCAGCCAGTGCTCCAGGTAATGGATATTGGTGCCACCGGCCATGAATTTGGCATCCACCATCAGTTCACGGTGCAAAGCAATATTGGTATTGATTCCTTCAATCACCGTTTCGCCCAAAGCCGTGCGCATGCGCGCCATTGCCTGCTCCCGGGTATCGCCATACACAATGATTTTGCCAACCATGGAATCGTAGTTGGGTGGTACAAAATAGTTGGTGTAGACGTGCGAATCGACGCGCACGCCCGGCCCACCCGGCGGATGCCACATGGTGATACGCCCCGGTGATGGAATGAACTTATACGGGTCTTCGGCATTGATGCGCACCTCTATCGCATGGCCCTTGATTTCGATTTGCCGCTGGGTAAACGGCAGCTTTTCGCCGGCGGCCACCAGAATCTGGGTTTTGACGATATCAACCCCGGTGATCCATTCCGTCACCGGGTGTTCGACCTGCACCCGCGTGTTCATTTCGATGAAGTAAAACTCACCGTTTTCGTACAGAAATTCAAAGGTTCCCGCACCACGGTAGCCGATTTTTTTGCAGGCCGCCACGCACCGGTCGCCAACCCGCTCGATCAGCTTGCGGGCAATACCCGGCGCTGGCGCCTCTTCGATGATCTTTTGATGACGCCTTTGCATGGAGCAATCTCGTTCACCCAAATAAACCGCGTTTTTGAATTTGTCGGCCATCACCTGGATTTCAATGTGACGCGGGTTCTGCAAAAATTTTTCCAGATAAACCGCCGGGTTGCCAAACGCACTGCCCGCTTCGGCCTTGGTCATTTGCACGGCATTGATCAGCGCCGCTTCGGTGTGCACCACGCGCATGCCGCGCCCACCGCCGCCGCCCGCCGCCTTGATGATGACCGGGTAGCCCACCGCTTTGGCAATCCGCCGGATTTGCACCGGGTCGTCTGGCAACTCGCCTTCTGAACCAGGTACACAAGGCACCCCCGCCTTGATCATGGCCTGTTTTGCCGACACCTTGTCGCCCATGGTGCGAATGTTTTCGGGCGTGGGGCCGATGAATTGAAAGCCGCTTTTTTCGACACGCTCGGCGAAATCGGCGTTTTCACTCAAAAACCCGTAACCCGGGTGAATCGCCTCTGCATCGGTTACTTCAGCCGCTGAAATAATGGCTGGCATGTTCAGGTAACTCAGCGCCGAAGGTGCTGGGCCGATGCACACGGCTTCTTCAGCCAGCTTGACGTATTTGGCTTCTTTGTCGGCTTCGGAATACACCATCACCGCCTTCACCCCCAGTTCGCGGCAAGCGCGCTGGATGCGCAGGGCGATTTCCCCCCGGTTGGCAATCAGTATCTTTTTAAACATGGCTTATTCGATTTCAAACAGCGGCTGCCCGTACTCAACCGCCTGGCCGTTGTCGCACAAAATGCGGCGTATGGTGCCCGATTTGTCGGCTTCGATCTCGTTGAGAATTTTCATGGCTTCAATGATGCACACGGTGTCGCCCTGTTTGACGACCGAACCCACCTCAACAAATGACGGCGCACCTGGTGACGCACAGCGATAAAACGTGCCCACCATGGGTGATTTGACGACATGGTGCTCCACAACGACGGCCGCAACCGGTGCGGCCACCGCTGCCACGGGTTCTGCCGCAACTGCCTGGGTCGAAGCAGCAGCCATCAGGGTCATGGTCGGTGCGGCTGAACTGAAGGCCTGTGGCCCTGACGTATTGCCTTTGACGATGCGCACTTTGCCTTCGGCTTCAGTGATTTCCAGTTCCGTCACGTTGGAATCTGAAACCAGATCAATCAGTGTTTTGAGCTTGCGTAAGTCCATGGGATCTCCAACTTTTTAAATGGCCGCGTAATGGCCGCTTTGGGGCTGCTGTCAGGTTGCCAGGCGGTGCTTGATGCGCTGCAGCGAGTATATTTAGATATGACACGTATGGGTCAGCAGGGGCGACTTTACCAACATTTGCCGGTAAATAGGTGCATTTGTCTGCCTACATCGGTTATCCACAAAAAATACCTTGTGGTGACTGCAGCCAATTGATCAGCGCAAGGCTGCCCAGTTGCGCAAATCCTCGGGCTGGATTTGGCCCATCTTGCGCTGAATCACCTGCCCATCACGCCCTACGACCACCGTAAAAGGCAGACCACCAGCCAAGTTACCCAAAGAACGGCTCAACGCAACACCTTCCAGGCCCGCAATTGCAATTGGAAAACTAAGCGGCAGTTTGGTTAAAAAATTCACAACCGAATCTGCTTTATCAGCCGCAATACCCAATACTTGCCAACCATTAGAACCATTTTGACGATAAAAGGCCTCAATTAGAGGCAATTCTTCAACACAGGGTGGGCACCAGGTGGCCCAAAAATTAATCAGCAATGGGCGGCCTTTAAAACGGGCAGTGGCCAATTTTTGTCCGCCGGGTGTGTCAAATTCAGCAGCCCACAATTCAGCCAACCCAGGTAATGCAGAGCCGATGGGCAGGCTTGACGGGCGTTCGCGCCACCACGCCCAACCCAAACCCGCAGCACCCGCGCTGACGGCAGCCGCCCTTTGCATCCATTGGCGCCGCTTGGACCGTACCATCTCATTCGGAAGGGTGGTTTCGCCAGAAAGCGCCCCCCTTTTTGCCACCCACTCGCTGCCAGCTGCCGAATTAGAAGCTGAAGCTGAATCAGAATTGACAGAGGCACCCAACGGGCCGGGCGGTTCAGGCATCATGGCGCTGATTTTGCCATCAGGTCTGCTCCGTCCAACAGGCGCTGCAGGGCGACCGCATCGCCACGCAAGGCTGCCCCTTGGCCGTCTTTTCTCAGTGCGCCTTTCAGGTCGTCGTAGTCATAAATCATCAAATGCACCGACACATTTTGCGCCAATTCAGTGCAAAAATTTTGAATGCTGAGTGCATCCACCCTATCGCCCGTGAACCCGGTAACAGTTTGCACGTCGTAGGCCACGCGCTGATCGATGAGCGCAATTTCAGCAGATTTGCTGTCATCGCAAAACAATTGCAGGTAGATGTCATTGCGCCGGGTTGCCGTTCCACGCCAAACGGCACCGCCCACGTGGGGGCGAAAGGCCTGCAGCCGCAGCATCCACACCAACGCCAACGCCCGCAGCGCCTGCAAATCAAGGGCCTGTGTGGAAGGGCAAAACAGGGCAATGTAGTCACGCACTTCGGCTTCGAGAAGGTCGTTGCCCGGAAGCGGCGTGCGCCCGGGCAGCCCCAGCAGCTGCAAAGCCTGGTGTTTGGCCGGGCCGTATTCCATGCCGTCTTCCACCACCAAACGGGCAGCGGCGGCCGCAATTTCAGCAGCAACGTGAGACAGGTCGGGCCTGGGTAAATGGCGATTCATTTTTTGGCGGTTTTAAGCACCGGGGGCACATTATGGTCTCCTGCGGTTGCTACAGTGGAGGCCCCGGTTAACAACTGCAGGTACCAGGCTCTTCAACAACTCTTTTGCCCGGCTGCAACATCTGCACCACTAGATTGGCAGCCATTGGAATTGTTTAAAACTGGCGTAATTTTGTTATTTATTTATTTTTTGTAATGAATTTTTATAAATAGGTATTTTGTTAATATTCTGTGTCCACAACTAGATACTAATAATGTATCATTTATTATTTAATAATATACTTTTATTTTTTTAAAATTTTTATAAACAAATATTTACGACCCTACCAAAACATGCACATTCACATCTTAGGCATCTGCGGCACTTTTATGGGCGGCTTGGCTGCGCTGGCGCGTGAAGCGGGCCACACTGTCACCGGGTGCGACGCGGGCGTTTACCCACCCATGAGCGACCAATTGCGCGCACTTGGCATTGAACTGATCGAAGGGTTTGCCGCCGAACAGATCGCCCTGCTGCCAAGCCAGCCCGAGATGTATGTGGTGGGCAACGTGGTCAGCCGGGCCCGCCTGCCCAACGGCGAACCCAAATTTCCGCTGATGGAAGCCATCATGCAGCAAGGCTTGCCTTACACCAGCGGCCCACAGTGGCTGGCAGAACACGTGTTGCAGGGCCGGCACGTGTTGGCGGTAGCCGGTACCCACGGCAAAACCACCACCACCGCAATGTTGACCTGGATACTCGAATGCGCAGGGCTCAACCCAGGTTTTTTGGTTGGTGGTGTGCCCTTGAATTTCGGCGTTTCTGCACGCCTCGGCCGCCTTAATGATGACCAGGCCGCCGCGCCGGGCCGCCCCAAGCAAGGCACGGCCCCCTCGGGGGGCAGCGAACCACACGCAGTGGGGAGCGTGGGGGCGACAGCTGCCGCCGCGCCGGGCCGCCCCAAGCAAGGCATAGCCCCCTCGGGGGGCAACGAACCACACAAAGTGGGGAGCGTGGGGGCCAAGTTCTTCGTCATTGAAGCCGACGAATACGACACCGCCTTTTTTGACAAGCGCAGCAAATTTGTTCACTACCGCCCACGCACCGCCGTTTTGAACAACCTGGAATTCGACCACGCCGACATCTTTGATGACCTGGGGCAGATTGAGCGCCAATTTCACCACCTGGTTCGTACGGTGCCTTGCGATGGCCGCGTTGTTGTCAACGGCCTTGAAGAAAGCCTTCAGCGGGTGCTCAATGTCGGCTGCTGGAGCGAGGTTCGCAGCTTTGGCGCGGCAGTGAGCGATTTCACGGCCCAGGGCGATGCGTCTGATTTTGAGGTTCACGTCAAGGGCCAGCATGCGGGCAACGTGAAGTGGGCGCTAACTGGAACCCACAACCAACTCAATGCGCTGGCGGCCATTGCAGCGGCCGATCACGTCGGCCTGCCAGTGCACCTGGCCTGCCAGGCACTGGAAACCTTCCAGAACGTCAAACGCCGTATGGAGATACGGGCTGTCATCGGTGGCACCGGCGGCAATGGTTTGCAAGCCATCACGCTCTATGACGATTTTGCCCACCATCCCACCGCCATCCGTACCACGGTTGATGGCCTGCGCCGTAGTTTGGCCCCCGGACAGCGCATCTTGGCGGTGTTTGAGCCCCGCAGCAACACCATGAAACTAGGCGCGATGAAGTCGCAATTGCCCTGGAGCCTGGAAGCCGCTGACCTGGCGTTTTGCCACACTGGGGGCTTGGGCTGGGATGCCGCCCAGGCGCTCCAAACCATGGGTTCACGGGCGCAAACGGCCGATTCGATCGACGCGCTGGTGGCGCAGGTCATGGCCGTGGTTCAGCCCGGCGATCACATTGTGTGCATGAGCAACGGCTCGTTCGGTGGCATTCACGCACGGCTGATCGCCTTGTTGGCCGCCAAAGCTGAAGCAAGCAACTGATTCGGGCTATTCACTCCAACCACCAAGGTCAACCCCCCCCCATGAACTCTGCCGCCTGGTACTCACGCTTTGCCAAATCGGCAGCCCATTTTTGTGGTCGACCCCGTGTTTAGCCTGGCGGTCGGCGTGATCGCGGTCTGGATCCTCACCGGGCCGTTGTTTGGCTTCAGC
>JANOVW010000081.1:0-1845 GCA_031417575.1 Rhodoferax sp.
TTGATCGATTGGCCGCTGGAGCGCAGCTGCAAACCCACCAGGTTGCCTTGCGCGTCCAGACCGGCCGACATCTGGCACTGCGACAGCGGGCGGTAAAAATCATGGGCGATGTCTTCTTCGCGGCTCCACAGCAGCTTGACCGGAACGCCGGGGAATTCTTTGGCGATGAGCGCGGCCTGGCGCACGTAATCCTGGTTGCCGCCGCGCCGGCCAAAACCGCCGCCCAGATCCATTTTGTAAACCTCGCATTTGTCCAGCGGCAGCCCGGTGGCAGCGGCCAGCGCGGCGTGCGAGGCTTCGCCGTTTTGGGTGGGCACCCACACTTCAGCGCGCTCGGGGCTAACCCGTGCGGTGGCGTTCATGGGTTCCATGCAGGCATGCGCCAGGAAAGGCGAGCTGTAGGTGGCTTCGACCTTTTTGGCGGCCCCGGCTATTGCCTTGAGCGCGTCGCCCTCTTTGCGGCCCGCGTAATCACCGGGGGCGCTCAGGCCTTCTTTCAGGTGCGCGGCAATGGTGGCGCTCGACACGTTGGCGTTCGGGCCTTCGTCCCACACAATCGGCAAAGCAGCCAGCGCCGTTTTGGCGCGCCACCAGTTGTCGGCCACCACCGCCACCGCAGTGGTGCCAACCCGTACCACGCCTTTGACACCGCGCATGGTTTTCACTTTGCTGTCGTCAAAACTTACCACTTTGCCGCCGAACACCGGGCAATCGATGATGGCGGCGCTGAGCTGGCCCGGCAGTTTGACATCAACGCCAAACACCTTGCTGCCATCGAGCTTGTCGGTGGTGTCGATACGCGGCACCGATTGGCCAGCCAACTTCCAGGCGCGGGGGTTTTTAAGCGCAATGCTTTTGAAATCAGGCACCGGCAATTGGGCTGCCGCTGCGGCCACCGCGCCGTAAGTAGTGCGCCGGTTGCTGCGGGCATGGGTGATGACGCTGTTGGCTGTGGCCAATTCGGCCTCGGGCACGCCCCAATCGTTGGCCGCCGCCCGCAGCAACATCAGGCGCGCGGCTGCACCGGCCTGGCGCACGTAATCTTGCGAACCGCGTATGCCCCGGCTGCCGCCCGTGCTCATGTCGCCCCAGGCGCGTTTGCGGGCATGGTTGCGCCCGGGCGAGGGGTATTCGGTCGAAACTTTGGCCCAATCGCATTCCAGTTCTTCGCTGACCAGTTGGGCCAGGCCCGTGCGGGTGCCCTGCCCCATTTCAGAGCGCGCCATGCGAATCACCGTGCTGTTGTCGGGCCTGATAACCACCCACACGGTTACTTCGGCAACCGTGGTTTGGGCGTTGGCTTCGGCCACGCCCAAACCGAGGTTTAAACCCAAGGCAAGGCCGCCACCGGCCACCGCCGCAGTGCCCACCACAAATGACCGGCGTGAAAGTGAAACAGGGCCGGGCTGAATCAAGGATGTGTTGTTCATGATGATGCGCCTCAGGCCAGAACCGACGATGAAGCGGCGGGGCCCGCATCGACCACCACCACGGCATCGGCCAAACTGGCCGTGCGGGTACCGGCTGCCAAATGAATCGCCGCGCGAATGCGCTGGTAGGTGCCGCAGCGGCAGATGTTGCTCATCGCGTCGTCTATGTCTTGGTCAGTGGGTTTGGGCTTGGCCTGCAACAGCGCCGCCGCCGCCATGATCTGGCCCGATTGGCAGTAGCCGCATTGCGGCACATCCAGCTTGGCCCAGGCCTGCTGAATCGGGTGCGTGGCGTTGGGCGACAAGCCTTCAATGGTGGTGATGGCCCGGTTCGCCAGGGCCCCGCCGGGAATGGAGCACGAACGCACCGGCGCGCCCTCCAGGTAAACCGTGCAGGCGCCACATTGGGCAATGC
>JANOVW010000082.1:0-13465 GCA_031417575.1 Rhodoferax sp.
GGGCAGGCGGCGTTTTGCTGATGGCGGCTGGCGCACAGGTAGGGGCCCAAACACCCGCGCCACCCTCCGTGCAGCCCGCCGCGCCCGATGCCTTGCCGTTGTGGGAAATCGGCGTGGGCGGTTTGGGCATCACCCAGCCGGCATACCCCGGCGCTTCCACCGCCACCAGCCGGGTTATCGTGTTGCCGTACGTTATTTACCGGGGCGAATATTTTCGGGCTGAGCAAAGCGGTGTGGGGCTACGGGCGGTAAAAACGCCGCGTTACGAGGTCGATATTGGCTTCTCGGCCTCCCTGGGTTCTGCCGCCAAAGATGTACCGGCCCGGCTGGGCATGGCTGATTTGGGCACCTTGGTTGAGTTTGGGCCGCGCCTCAAAATTCATTTGGGCGATGTGTCGCAAGGCCCCACCGGTTATTGGCTTGAGCTGCCGCTGCGCGGGGTATTTGACTTGAACAGCCAGCTCGTGAACCGGGGCTTTAGTTTTGAGCCCCAGCTCTCGATGGATGTGCCCCTGCCCAGTGGCTGGCGTGGTGGTGGCAGCGTATCGGCCATTTTTGCCTCGCAACAACTGAATGAAACCTTTTACAGCGTGAGCGCGGCTGAGGCCACGGCAACCCGCCCGGCCTTTGCCGCACAGGCCGGGTTTTTGGCGACCCGGGCCACGTTGTCGGCCTCGCGCAAAGTCACGCCGGATCTGCGATTGCTGGCGTTTGTGCGGCTCGATTCCGTGGCGGGCAGTGCCAACAGCGGCAGCGCGTTGATTGAAAAAACCAGCGGCGCCAGTGTGGGCTTGGGCTTGACCTATACCTTTGGAAGATCTGAAAAATCCGGTTCCAGGTAAATAAACGTATCTAAATTAGGTCAAATAGATATATTAAATATAGCTTATTGTGCAATTAATTATTGAACAATAGCGCTTATTTTCTTTAGAAACTCGGTCTAAATAAAAATATAGTCATTCAGCCACTGCATCACCACGTGACTGACCTCCTGCGGCCTCTCTAGCGTCAGCATGTGGCCGCATTGGGCCACCATCACGAGGCTGACCTGATGTGTCGGGTTTGGCGGGTTAGACAAACCCGTCAGGTTCGCCTGCCCTGCCACCGCGGCGATTTCGCGCGAGCGTTCAGGCGGGGTGAGCGCATCGGCATCACCACACATCACCAATACCGGGCAGCGCAGTTGCGGCAAATGCAGGCGCGCATCGGGGCGGGCAATCACCGCGCGGTTTTGCGCAATCAGTTGTTGTGCGCCAGCGGCCAGCACCATGTCGAGATAGGTTTGGTGCAAAACGGAGTCTTTGGCGCGGCTGGGGTGAAAGGCCAGCGGCAGGTTGAACTGCAGCACCTCTTGCACCCGCCCTTGCTCAAAAAAGCCAATGGCGCCTTCGCGCAGTTGGCGCATCTCATCGCTTTCGGGTTGCGCGCTGGTGCCCAGCAGCGCCAGACCTTTCACACGCTGGGGCGCTTGGCGTCCGACTTCCATCGCCAACATGCCGCCCATGGAGGCGCCGCACAGCACCAGCTCACCCGGGTGTTCTTCCAGCAAGGCGGCCGCCATTTGCCCGAAGGTGGAAAAACGGGTGTGAACGTCACTGATGGCGGGTTGCAGCGCCGCCAGATCTGCCCCCGCCACAGTTTGCAACAGCGGTTCCCACATCGAGGCGTTGCAGGCCAGGCCGGGCAAGAAGATGAGGCTTGGGCGGGTCGTCATGATTGCGGGCTGGAAGTGGGATGGGAACTTGGTACGGAGTTGGCTTGGCAGATTTGGGCAAACCAATCGCGTTGGGCATGGCTGCCGCCAATTTCGGCCAGGCGCGGCAAGGCCAACCCCAGTTGCCGGGCAGCCCGGGCCCTGTCGTGCTGCAGGTGGGCCATGATGCCGTGTGCGGCGGGCAGGGCCACTTGCAGCCAGGCCGGGTAGGTGCCCGCTATAGCCCGCGCGTGGTGCTCCATGTGTTGCAGCAGTACCGCCGCCTGCGGAAGATCAGCCCGCGCCAAGCCATACAAATAGTGCAGATTCAGAAACGGCGAGACCTGGTCATGGGCTCGCACCGCCAAGTAGGGGGCCAGCTCTTGCCAGCGCCCACCCACGTTCACACCGCGCAGCTCCAGACGCGAAAGCAATGAGACGGCGTTCACCTGGTCTTGGGAATAGGTTTTAACCACGCCCCAGACCTGTTCGTCATACAGTGCCAGGGCCGCATCAAAATCGTGCAGTTCAATGGCAGACAGCGCCCGGTGCCAGTGGTTATGGGTGACCATGAAGGAGTTCAGGCCGACCCAAGTGTCAGCGTGTTCGGCCATGAAGTCGCGGCCTTCTTCATTGCGGCCTTGCGTCAACATCACATGGGCCACTGCATGGTGTGCCCAGGGCTCCTTGCGGCGCATCTGAATGCCGCGCCGGGCCGATTGTTCAGCCGCTTCGAGCTGGTGGCATTGCTCATAGCCAAAAGCGGCCATGCCGTGCAGATAGGGCACGTCGGCGGCGGCTTGGCTGGCACTGAGTGCCATGCGCAACATGCGCTCGGAATCACCCAGATTGAAACAGTGGTACTGCCCGAGCTTGAGCGCCGCCAGGTCGCGTGGAAACGCCTTCACCTGCTCTTCCAGCAACTGGCAGGTGCGGTGCAAATCCCCTTCGGCCCAGGCCTGTATGGCGGCCACAAAACGGCGTTCACGCGGGGTGGTGTTGGATTCGGTGGCTACAGCCTGGTGCGCCCGCTGTAAAAACGGCCGGGCGTGGGTGGCCGCGTCGGCCGATTCGGCAAACAACTGCAAGGCCGCGCCGTAAGCCTGGGGCAGGGCGGCACCATCGGTGCTGGCCAGTTTGAGCACGTTCGCGGCACGGGCTTCGCAGGCCAACACGCCTTCCACAAAATCGTTCAGCGGCGGGAGGCTGGCCGGGTCTTGCAGGGTAACGGGATTACCGAGGCTGTCTTTCATTCCGTTCCCAGTTCAATGCGACAGGGTGTTGCTCTTCAAGTCGGTGGCAAGGGATAGGTGCGTTGCGGGACGCGCAGAAGTTCATAAGCCCGCGAAACGCGCAAAACGCCCAAATCATCAAATCGCTGCCCGGCAATTTGCAAACCGATGGGCAAGCCGGCAGATGAATAACCGCAGTTGATCGAGGCCGCCGGTTGCTCGGACATGTTGAAGGGCACGGTAAAACCAATGTGCTCCAGACCGTGCAAGGGGTCGTTGGTGGGTGATGGCAACTCGGCTGCAAACGGCAGGTTGGGTGATGTGGGCGAGATCACAAAATCAAAAGGCCGACAGGCATTCACCGTGCTCACGCGGGTGACGTGCGCTTGTTGGCTGGCAATGAAAACCTGGGTGGCGGTGAGGGCTGCTGCACTATCGGCCCAAGCACGGATGTAGGGCAACACGGCTTCGCGTTTGGCCGCAGGCAGGGCCGTCAAATCGAGGTAAGAGCGCATCCTCCAGTTGTGGTCCAGGCCATCCAGTACGGCTTGTGTCATCCAGGGTTTGATGGGTGTGACGATGGCCCCGGCCTGCTCAAAAACGCCGGCGGCACGGGTCACCGCAGCCCGGATCTCGGTATCCAGCGGCAGGCCGCAACCAGCGTCCAACAACAACCCAATGCGCAAACCCTTGAGGCTGCCCAAGCAGGCTTCATCGGCGGCGGCATCTGTGGCAACGGTGCGCCAGGCGATGTCTTGAAACGGCAGGCTCATGCTGTCGCGCGAATCGGGCAGGCTGAGAACCTGCAGCATCAGGGCCGAATCGGACACGGTACGGGTCATGGGGCCAGCAGCACGGCCGGTGTAAGGTGGGTCGATCGGAACCCGCCCCAAGCTGGGTTTCAGGCTGTAGATGCCACACCAGCCAGCAGGAAGCCGAAGTGAGCCGCCAATGTCGGTGCCGATGTGCAGCGGGCCATAACCCGCCGCCGCTGCAGCACCGGCACCTGAACTGGAGCCACCCGGCCCCCGGCTCAAATCCCACGGGTTGCGCGCCAGTTTGTGAAAGGTTGAAAGCCCGCTGGACAACATGCCGTAATCGGGCATGGTGGTTTTGCTGACCAGCACCGCACCGGCTTCGCGCAAGCGGGCAGCTGGAGGCGAATCGTGTGCAGCGGGCACCAAATCGACCGCCGCAGTGCCCAGCGGCGTAAAGTCGCCTTGCGTGGCAATATTGTCTTTGAGTGTCAGCGGCACACCATCCAGTGGCCCGCACGGCGCGTTATTGAGCCAACGCGCTTCGGAAGCCCGGGCTTGTGCGAGCGCCAGCTCGGGGCGCAGCAACCAGGTGGCACAAATGTGCGGTTCCCAGCGCTCAATGTGTGCCAAAACCGCCTGGGTTACCTCGACAGGGCTGAACGCCCGTTTTCTGTAACCCTCCAGCAGGGCAACCGCGGTCAGTTCATTCAAATCTGAAATGATCAACCCCAGTAAAGGGCCGACACATCATTCGCAAAAATCGGCATGTCCTTCCACAAGCCCTTGAGATTCTTGCTGGCCAGCGATACCCACTGGGGCTGGTATAAAAAGCCGTGTACGGCTTCGTTGGCCAGCATGCGTTGGGCGTCACCGAGCAGTTTGGCGCGCTCTGCCGGGCGCGGTGTGTTTTTGATTTGGTCAAACAGCGCGCTGAATTTTGGATTTTCGTAGTTCCAGTAATAACCCGGACGCGAGAAATTGCCCAAATCGAAGGGTTCCACATGCGAGATGATGGTGAGGTCGTAATTTTTGTTGGTGTAGGTGCCTGAAAGCCATTGCGCCCATTCCACATTCTGAATTTTGGCAATGATGCCAACTTTGGCCAACTGCGCCGCGATCACCTCGCCGCCCTGGCGGGCGTAGGGTGGGGGCGGCAAAATCAGGCTCAGTTCCAGCGGGGTTTTGATGCCGGCCTCAGACAGTAACGCCTTGGCTTTTTCGACGTTGTAGGGGTTGATGCCGGTGGTGTCGACATAACCAAAACCACCCGGCACGTAGTGGCTGCCGATGGGTGCGCCGTAGCCGTCACCCGCACCTTCAATCACGGCTTTGCGGTCAATTGCTGCGGCAATGGCACGGCGTACCCGCACGTCATCCAGTGGTTTCTTTTTGTTGTTGATGGCCAGGATGGTTTTGGCCCTTGAACCACCCACCATCAACTGAAATTTGGGGTTGTTTTTGAACTGGGCCACGCTGCGTGGCGTGACGCGCGGGAAGTAGTCAATATCGCCCGCCAACAGTGCAGCCACCTGGGCCGCCGGGTCGCTGATGAAACGGAAGGTGACTTTCTTGATCTTCACCTGGGCAGCGCTGCGGTAGCCGTCCCATTTCGACAGCACTACTGATGAGCCCTTGTTCCATGCATCCAGCTTGTAGGGGCCGGTGCCCACGGGTTTGGTGGCATTGGTTTCGGCGCTTTTGGGTTCCACGATGATGGCCGTTCCTTGCCCCATCAAAAACAGGAAATCCGGGTCAAGCTCCTTGTTCACGACCACCAAGGTGTAGTCGTCAATGGCGGCAACGGTTTCCATCGTGGCAAAGGTGCGTTTGTCTTTGTTGGTGCTTTTTTCACCGGCGGCCCGTTCGAACGAAAACTTGACCGCTTTGGCATTGAAGGGCTCCCCATTCTGAAATTTCACCCCTTTGCGCAGCATGAAGGTATAGGTTTTGAGGTCGGGCGATATTTCCCACTTTTCAGCCAGCAGCGGCGAAACGGTGCCATCGCTATTGATCTTTGTCAGGGTCTCATAGATGTTGTAGTGGGTGATTTCACCAATGCTCGCCGCTGCGCCGCCGGTGGGGTCCAGGCCGGGTGAGGGCTCCAGCGTCATGCCGATGACCACGGAGTCTTTTTTACCTTGGGCAGCGAGGTCAAAAGGAACCGAAACCAACGCCGCAGCCGCAGCAGCGGTGGAAGCGGTGGACTTGATTGCGTGGCGGCGTGTGATCATGGGCATTCTCCAAATAGGGATGGGCGGTTGGACAGCAAGACAAAAAAGCAGGTACGCAGAACAGGTCGCTACGATAGCACTAACTCGGCAAATTTTCGGTGTCAAGCCTACCCGCCCAACGCGCCAGCCGCTTGCCCGGTTTACCAGGCCAGTTGCTTGCTTCGGTTGACCGGTTCAGCAAACCGCGCTGGAAAACTGGGATGTCTACGCAGGAACGGTCATCGACGGTACGGCCTTTATCAGCGCGCGGGTATAGGCGTGATCGGGGTGGTGAAACAGCTTGTCGGGTGGGCCCTGCTCGACGATACGGCCCTGGAACATCACGGCCACGTCGTCGCACAAGTGATTCACCACCGCCAGATCATGGCTGATCAACAAATAGGTCACGCCAAACTGGGCCTGCAAATCCTGCATCAGGTTCAATACCTGCGCCTGCACCGAAACATCCAGCGCACTGACGGGTTCATCGGCCACGATCAGGCGTGGCCGCGTGATGAGCGCCCGTGCCATGGCAATGCGCTGGCGCTGGCCACCCGAAAACTCGTGCGGGTACTTGGTCAGGTCACTGGTGCGCAGTCCGACCGCATTCAAAACCTCGCCCGCTTGTTTTTGCTGGTCTGGCCACGAGGTTTTGCCCAGCGCAGCCAGCGGCTCGGCAACAATCCGGGCGACGGTTTGGCGCGGATCCAGTGACCCATAAGGGTCTTGAAAAACCATCTGGAAATCGCGCCGTGCAGCACGCAGTTGCGCGGGCGTTAGCTGATTCAAATCTTGCCCCATGAAGGAGACGCTACCCGCCGTCGGGCGCTCCAGTGCCATCACCAAGCGCGCCAGGGTTGATTTGCCCGAGCCCGATTCGCCCACCACACCCAAGCTGCGCCCCCGGTGCAGGGTGAAACTCACGTCTTGCACCGCGTGTACGAGAGATGGCTCTTTCCACAGCTGCTCGCGGGGCAGGCGGTACGTCTGCGAAACGTGCTTGACCTCCAGCAGCACATCGTTTGCCCCAGGGGTGGAAGGGTTGGTCATGGCAAGGGCTCTGCTGACGGGCCAGGCTTGTCGAGCGTATCAAGGTGAAAACAACGGACTGTTTGCCCGCCTGCTACGACTTGTGCATCGGGTTGCTGGTGACGACAGGGCCCGGCGGCATGGGGGCAGCGGTCTGTAAACGCGCAGCCAGGGGGCAAATCTGCCAGTTCAGGCACGCTGCCGGCAATGGTGATCAGGCGTTCACCCCGTGCCGCGCCCAGGCGTGGCCTGGCTGCGAACAGGCCTCGTGTGTAGGGGTGGGCACGTTGATTGAAGATTTGCTGCGTGGTGCCCGCTTCAACCACGCTGCCGCCATACATCACCATCATGTGCGAGACACTTTGGGCGATGACGCCCAGGTCGTGCGAGATCAGGATGAGCGCCATGGAACGCTCTTTGACCAATTCGGCAATCAGCGCCAGGATCTGGCCTTGAACCGTGACATCCAGCGCGGTAGTTGGCTCATCCGCAATCAGCACGTCGGGCTCGCAGGCCAAGGCCATGGCAATCGTAACCCGCTGGCGCTGGCCGCCTGAAAACTGATGTGGGTACGCATCAAAACGCGCGGCGGCGTTGGGTATGCCCACGCGGTCCAGCAGTGCAATGGTCCGCTGGCGGGCTTCGTTTTTCGCCATGCCCCGGTGCAGGCGCAAGGGCTCCGCCACTTGGTCGCCAATGGTGTGAACAGGGTTTAGAGCCGTCATCGGTTCCTGAAAGATCATGCCAATCCGGTTGCCCCGAATCTTGCGCAAGTATTCATCGGTTTGGCCGACCAGCTCCTGCCCGTCAAAACGCACGCTGCCGGTAACTTGCGCGTTGTCGGGCAGCAGGCCCAACAGTGAAAGCGCGGTGATTGATTTGCCGCAACCCGATTCGCCAACCAGCCCCAGTGTCTGGCCGCGCGCCAAAGAAAAACTCACGTCACGCACGGCTTGCGCCTGCCCGCGCAGGGTCTGCAAACTGACATTCAGGTGTTGGACTTCAAGTAGCGCAGTGGCCATGGGTAATAGCGGAATACAAAAAGACCGATGGTTATTAGCGCTTGCGTGCCAGCCGCGGATCCATGAGATCGCGCAAGCCGTCGCCCAGCAAGTTCAGGCCGAGCACCGTCACGACAATCGCCACACCCGGAAAAACCGCCAGAAGAGGTGCCTGGAACAACAAAGTTTGAGCCTCGGCCAGCATGCGGCCCCAAGAGGGTTGGGGCGGTTGGGTACCCAGGCCCAAATACGAGAGCGCCGCTTCGGCCAGGATGGCAATGGCAAAACGAATGGTGGTTTGCACCATCAAAACCGATGAAATATTGGGCAAAACATGCTCAAAGGTAATGCGCCAGGGCCCTTTGCCACAGGCGCGCGCGGCCAGCACGTATTCACGTGCCCACACAGCGTTCGCGCTGGCCCGCGTCACGCGCGCGAAATTCGGGATGTTGAAGATACCAATCGCAATGATGGAGTTGACGATGCCGGCGCCGAAAACGGCCGTCATCATGATGGCCGACAGGATGGCTGGAAAGGCAAAGGTGAAGTCTGCCAGCCGCATGATGGTTTCTTCAACCCAACCGCGTTTGGCCGAAGCCAGCAAACCCAGTCCGACGCCGACCACCAACCCGATACTGACGGCAATCACACCGACCAAAATTGAATTGCGGGCGCCCACCAGCAAGAGCGAGGTGATGTCGCGCCCAAACGGATCGGTGCCCAGCCAATGTGCTGCGCTGGGGGCTTGCAACTTGCTGGCCATGTCGATCTCATAGGGTGACCAAGGTGTCCAGGCCCATGACAACGCGGCAGCGAATACCATGAGCAGGCTCAAAACCGCACCCAATACAAAACTTGGGTGTCTTAGAGCGCGGGCAAAAAACCCGGGCATCGTCGGCGGGTGCGCTTGGCTGGCCGGCATGTTCGATGGAGTCATATGTCGCTGGCCTTGACGCGTGGATCGATGAATGCATACAACACATCGACAACAAAGTTCACCACAACCACCATCGCCGCCAGGAACATGACGCAGTTGCGCACCACGATCAGGTCGCGATTGGAAATGGCCTGAAAAATCAGGCGTCCCAAGCCGGGCAAATAGAACACGTTTTCCACGACGATGGTGCCTGCCAGCAGTTCGGCGAACTGCAACCCCATGACGGTGATGACCGGAATCATGGCATTGCGCAGCACGTGGCCCCAAACCGTTTGACGCCGACTTAAGCCTTTGGCACGGGCGGTGCGCACGAAATCTTCCCGCAATACATCCAGCACGGCAGAACGGGTGAAGCGCGCCAAAATGGCCGCCTGCACCACAGCCAATGAAATGGCCGGCAGTAACAAAGCTTTGAGCCCCTGGCCAACGCCTTCTTCCCATCCCGGAAAACCACCCGCCGAAAACCATTGCAAATGCACGGAAAAAAGCAAAATAAGCAGAATGGCAAACCAGAAATTGGGGATGGCGATACCCACCTGGGTAAGGCCCATCAGGCCTACATCTCCCAAGCGGTTATGGCGCATGGCGGCAAAAACGCCTGCGCCCAATGCCAGTACGGTTGTCAAGGCCATCGCCATCAGCGCAAGCGGTACCGTGAGGCTCAGCCTTTCCAGCAGGAGTTCACTCACGGGTGAACTGTAGGCATAACTATCGCCCAGATTGCCGGTCAGCAGGCCGCCAACCCAGGTGAGGTAACGCTCCAGCGGTGGTCGGTCCAGGCCCAGCTTTTGGGCTAGTGCGGTGACAGCTTCGGGCGCTGCATCGGGCCCCATCATCATCTGGGCGGCATCTCCCGGCAGGATTTCAAGGACCAGAAATACCACGACCGAGGCACCCGCCAGCGTGCCGATCAGTGTCAGGATACGTTTGAATAAAAAAAGGCCCATGGCGAATAATTTCCCTGCCACCATTATGGACAGACACAACACGATAATCGGCGTATGGCCCTGCTAATTACCGATGAATGCATCAACTGTGACGTTTGTGAACCCGAGTGTCCCAATGATGCGATTCATATGGGGCCCGACATTTACGAGATTGACCCGCACAAATGCACCGAGTGCGTCGGCCATTTTGATGAGCCGCAGTGTGTGCAGGTGTGCCCGGTAGCTTGTATCCCGGTGAACCCGGCGTTTGTGGAAGACAACGCCAGCCTGCGGCAAAAATACCGGCGTTTGCAGTTGGTGGCTGCGGTGGCGGGCGTTCACGATAGCAAGAACGAGGTGAAATAGTTCA
The DNA here is from genome assembly GCA_031417575.1 of Rhodoferax sp. GTDB lineage: Bacteria > Pseudomonadota > Gammaproteobacteria > Burkholderiales > Burkholderiaceae_C > JANYCG01. Next base: position 10,157 of record JANOVW010000082.1, read on the forward strand.
CCGAAGCGATGGGGAGCGAGGCCAAATGGCCCGCGCTGCGCAACATCGGACAGCTAATGGGCCTTCGTCTGGCGTCAATGTAGGGCCGTTGTCACCATCACCATGATTGGGTCTAAGGCGTGGAGCCGACAGCGCTGTCTTTTTTTGACCGGCCTTTTCTCACCGGTTTTTCAGCTGCCTCGCCAGTCTCAATTTTCATTTTCTTGTTTTTGATCGGGCGAAGCGTCGTTTTGCCTGCTTTTACGCTGGTCTTCTTCTGGGCTGAGTTGGTTTTTTTCAGAGCGGTCAACTCGCGTTTTTCCTTGTCAAGTCTGGCTTGCTCCAAATTGTCGGCAGCTTGTTTTTCTTTTTGTGTTGCGTTGAGGGCCTGTGCTTTTTGTTCTGTTGTGCGCTTGTCATCCGTTGGCAACGCAGCGCCGCCTTCGCACGGATTTTGGCTGTAACTGGCGCCACACTTGTAGGTGGTTTGCGACCAGGCCGGCACGGCAGCCGAAAGGGCCATCGTGGCCAATGCCAAGCTGAAGTATTTGGAAAGCTTCAAGTGTGTAGAGCGTACGGGAACGTGTTTGAACATCAGGCAACTCCTTCTGGACGAGGTGGCTTGGGGCGGGGTGGTTTGTTGGTGTGAATCAACGCGGTGGCTTTGTCCATGTCGCCCGTTAGCAACAATGCAAAGGCTTTTCGGGCGCGATCATTGCCCTGATCAATCGCAATTCGATGATCCAATGACGGTTTTTTGAGTACCCAATGAATCACTTCTGATTTGACGCCAGGGTGCCCGATGCCGATGCGCAAACGCCAAAAATCGCCGCTACCCAATTGGTCAAAAATATCACGCAACCCATTGTGGGTGCCACGGCTGCCGCCAAATTTAAGTTTGACTTCGCCGGGCGCGAGGTCCAACTCGTCATAGGCGACCAAAATTTCTTCCGGTTTGATTTTGTAGAAACGGGCAAGCGATCCGACAGAGCGACCCGAATTGTTCATGAAAGTCTGGGGCTTGAGCAGCCAGTAGGTCTGACCGTCGGTGGTGCAACGCGCCAGGGTGCCTTGGTGCCCTTTGTCCATCACCAACGTTGCGCGCAGGTCGATCGCAAGCGCGTCAATCCACCAAAAGCCGGCGTTGTGGCGGGTCGCGTCATAGTCGGGTCCAGGGTTGCCCAGACCGACAAACAGTTTGATCATGGCCTGATGTTATTCCGAAGAAAAGAGGGGGCACCAAAGAAAACGGCCCACCTGAGTGGGCCGTTGACCACGAATCCCATAAAGTGGGCCGTTGACCACGAATCCCACAAAAGTGGGCCGTTGACCACGAATCCCAGGAAATGGGCCGTCTAGAAAACGACCCTGCCTTGGTTTCGCGGTTTACTTCTTGGCGGGCGCTTTGGCTGCGGGGGCCTTCGCAGCCGGAGCCTTGGCTGCTGGTGCAGCGGCCTTGCCAGCAGGTGCTGCTTTGCCAGCGGCGGCTGCAGGTGCGCCAGCAGCGGCAGCAGGTGCTGCGGCTTCGGAAGTGGCTTCGCCGCCACCGATCATCACCACCGAGACCAACACGGGATTTTTCTTGCCGTGGGTAACCGCAGTCACGCCGGCGGGCAGCTTGACATCGTCCAAATGCAAAGACACGCCTTTTTTCAGGCCGGAGAGATCCACGGCGATGAATTCAGGCAGGTTGGCTGGCAGGCATTTGATATCCAGTTCGGTGATCACGTGGTTGGCGATGCAGCCGTCAAACTTGATGGCTTGTGAAGTCTCTTCGCCGCTGAAGTGCAATGGCACCTTCATGTGCAGCATGGTGGTGGCCTCAACGCGCTGAAAATCGATGTGTTGCACCAATTGTTTGTACGGGTGCATTTGCACGTCACGCAGTAAAACCTTGCTCTCTTTTCCGGCCATTTCCATGTCCAGAATGGTGGCGTGGAAGGCTTCCTTCTTGAGGGCGTGCCACAAGGCATTGTGGTCCACCTCAATCAGTTGGGGTTCGGTGGCACCACCGTAAACGATACCGGGCGTACGGCCCGAAATGCGGAGACGGCGGCTCGCACCCGTGCCCTGCTTGGCGCGCTCAAAAGCGACAAATTTCATATTAACTCTCCAATTGGAAGGGCGTGCCGCGACCAGCACAACCCTGTTTCAAAATGCCTGGCAAACGATGTCAACCAGGCGGCTTTTTGCTCTCGGAATTCAGGGGGCTGTTAAAACAGGTTTTCCTGCTCCGAAAACAAACTGATGACCGACTCTCCTTTGGCGATTCGCTGAATGGTTTCAGCGATCAGCGGGGCAACCGAGAGTTGGCGGATATTGGTGCACGCTTGCGCGGCTTTGCTCAATGGAATGGTGTCAGTGACGACCACCTCGTCCAGTGCACGGCTCGAGAGCCGCTCAATGGCTGGCCCGGAAAAAATAGCGTGTGTGCAGTAGGCATAAACTTTTTTGGCACCGCGTTCTTTTAAAACTTCGGCAGCCTTGACCAGGGTCCCGGCGGTATCGATCATGTCGTCCATGATGACGCAGTTGCGCCCTTCGATTTCACCGATGACATGCATGACTTCGCTGACATTGGCGCGCGGGCGGCGTTTGTCGATGATGGCCATGTCGCAACCCAATTGCTTGGCCAGTGCGCGGGCCCGAACCACGCCACCCACATCTGGAGACACGACGATCAGGTCTTCGTAGTTCTTTTGCCGCAAGTCGCTCAACAAAACCGGTGAGGCATAAATGTTGTCAACCGGAATGTCAAAAAAGCCCTGAATCTGGTCAGCATGCAGGTCCATCGTCAAAACGCGGGCAACACCCACGGTTTGCAGCATGTTGGCGACCACTTTGGCGGTGATGGGTACACGTGCCGACCGGGGGCGGCGGTCTTGCCGAGCGTAGCCAAAGTAGGGAATAACGGCACTGATGCGCTCGGCCGAAGCGCGTTTCAGCGCGTCGACCATGATCAGCAGTTCCATCAGGTTTTCATTGGTCGGGTAGCAGGTGCTCTGCACCACAAAGACGTCGCGGGCGCGCACGTTTTGGTTGATTTCGACGGTAACTTCACCGTCTGAAAAACGGCCTACTGTGGCATCGCCCAGGCGAATGTTCAGGTGGGTGGCGATGTCCGCGGCCATTTGCCGGTTGGCGTTGCCGGTAAAAACCATGAAATCGGGTGACAAAGGAGCCTGCATGAAATTTCCCGCTGAGGTTCCCATTGCAATGGGCCCAATGTGTACGCCTGACTGTGTGCCTGACCTGAATGCCCAAGAAATTTGGCAGAGGAGGAAGGGATCGAACCTTCGAATGCTGGAATCAAAATCCAGTGCCTTAACC
>JANOVW010000083.1:0-1654 GCA_031417575.1 Rhodoferax sp.
AATGATTCCGTTGGCACCCAAGATTGCCGCATTGCCTGCCAACGCGCAGATGTACGTTTGTGGCCCTGTGCCCTTGCTCGATGCCGCACGCCGCGCCTGGGCACAGGCCGGGCGTCCGCTTTCGGCGCTGCGTTATGAAACCTTTGGCAGCAGCGGGCGGTTTGCGCCCCAGGCCTTTGAGGTCAGCGTGCCGCGCCATCAGTTGCGCTTTGAGGTGGCGCAAGACGCCGGTTTGCTCGATTGCCTGGAGCTCGAAGGCATCCAGGCCTTATACGATTGCCGTCGCGGAGAGTGCGGCTTGTGTGCGATGGATGTCCTGTCGGTGCAAGGCGAAATAGACCATCGCGACGTGTTTCTGAGCGACGAAGAAAAAACCGGCAACAAGCGTATCTGCGTGTGTGTGTCGCGCGTGGTGGGGGCTGATGGTAGCCCGGGAAAAATCACGCTTGATTCAGCCTATCGGCCTGATGCCCGGTAGCCCTTCCAATTTTCTGCCCCCTTTGCAATCCCTTTTCCGCCACTTTTTAACCCTTGGAATCCACATGAAAAAACGAGTTTTACTAAAGACTGCAGCCATCGCCGCAGCCGCGCTGGCTGTTGGCAGCGCCATGGCGCAAGACACCACCTTCAAAATTGGCCTGATCTTGCCGCTAACCGGGCCGTTTGCCTCTACCGGCAAACAAATTGAGGCTGCTGCGCGGCTGTACATGGCACAAAACGGCGCACTGGCCGGCGGCAAAAAGGTGGAACTGATCGTCAAAGACGACACCAGCACGCCCGATGTCACCAAACGGATTGCCCAGGAAATGCTGGTTAACGACAAGGTGAATGTCCTGGCCGGTTTTGGCCTGACACCGCTCGCCTTTGCCACGGCACCTTTGGCAACACAATCCAAAACGCCCATGGTGGTGATGGCGGCGGCAACTTCCAGCATCACGCAAGCCTCGCCCTACATCATCCGCACCAGTTTTACCTTGCCCCAGGCAGCGGTTGCCATCGCCGATTGGGCACCCAAAAACGGCGTCAAAAAGGCGGTCACACTGGTCACCGATTTTGGCCCCGGTCTGGACGCAGAAAAATTCTTCCGGGATCGCTTTTTGTTCAATGGGGGGCAGGTCACCGAGTCCATCCGTGTGCCATTGCGCAACCCCGACTTTGCGCCGTTTTTGCAAAAAGTGCGTGATGCCAAGCCCGATGCGGTTTACGCCTTTGTGCCTTCCGGCGCGGGCGCTGCGTTGATGAAGCAATTCACCGAGCGGGGGCTGGACAAAGCCGGCATCAAGCTGATTGGCACGGGCGACGTGACTGACGACGACATCCTCAACGGCATGGGTGATGTGGCGCTGGGTGTTGTTACATCACACCATTATTCGGCAGCCCATCCAGGAGCTGTCAACAAGAAATTCGTGGAAGCCTTCGCCAAGGCCAACGGCGGATTGCGGCCCAACTTCATGGCGGTGGGGGGTTACGACGGCATGCGGGTGATTTATGAGGCTGCGAAAACCACCAAAGGGGGTCGCGGCGATGCCTTGCTGGAGGCCATGAAAGGCCAGATTTTCGAGAGCCCGCGCGGCCCCATGTTCATCGACGCGCAGACACGCGATGTGGTGCACAACATTTATATCCGCAAGGTTGAAAAGAAAGACGGCCAGTT
>JANOVW010000084.1:0-30594 GCA_031417575.1 Rhodoferax sp.
TGCCCAAAGGCAAGGTCATGCTCATCAGCAATTTCATCAAGATTGTGGGCTGCTTGATGATGTTGTTTGGCACCCACCCCCTGCTGGCATATGCGATTGTGGGCTTGGGAGCAGCGGCCTATTCGCCGGCCAAATATGGCATCCTGACGGAATTGTTGCCCGCTTCGCAGCTGGTCAAGGCCAATGGCTGGATTGAAGGGTTGACTATTGCCTCCATCATTACCGGTGTTTTGTTGGGTGGGCAATTGGTGGGCCCTGTGGTTGCGCGCTCTCTTTTGGCCTTCGATTTGCCGTGGCTCGAGACCGGCATCGACACCGCGCCAGAAGCGGCCATCAGCGTGCTGATTGCGGTTTACCTGATTGCTGCAGCCTTTAACACCCGCATCCCCGATACCGGCGTCGAGATGCGCCCCATGCCAAAAAGCCTGCCGAGCCTTTTGCCTGATTTCTGGCGCTGCAACCTGCGCCTGTGGCGTGACAAGCTGGGCCAGATTTCGCTGGCCTCGACCACGCTGATTTGGGGTGCGGCGGGCAACCTCAAAACCATTGTGTTGACTTGGGCGGCGGTGGCATTGGGCTACACCGTTACCCAAGCCTCTGCACTGCAAGGCGTGGTGGCGATCGGCCTGGCTGGTGGCGCGGTCGTGGCTTCCATGCGGATGAAGCTCGAAGACGGCCCCAGAGTCATCCCGCTGGGTATTGCCATGGGCGTGGTCATCATCGCGCTGATATTTGTCGACAACGTCTGGGTCGCCACGCCCTTCTTTATTTTGCTCGGCGCATTGGGCGGGTTTATGGTGGTACCGATGAACGCACTGCTGCAGCATCGTGGGCATAACCTGATGGGGGCGGGTCGCTCCATCGCCGTGCAAAACTTCAATGAGAACCTGTCAATTTTGTTGCTGGGCACTTTGTACAGCTTTTCCACGGGTGTCGGGCTCTCGGCGTATGGTGCCATTGCCGGTTTTGGTCTGGTAGTGGCGGGTGTGATGTACGTGATCTATCGCTGGCATCAAAACAACTGCGTCCGCCACAAAGCAGAAGTCGAACACTTGCTGAACATCGCCCGAAACGACAACCTGCACGGTTGACGGCCTTGAACCAAGGCCTGCTTCCGGCATTGGCGCTGACCTTCAACGCTTTTGTATTTGGCGTTTCGTGGTGGCCGTTTCGCGCGCTGCAGGCACACGGTTTGCATCCCCTGTGGGCTACCTCGTTCATTTTTGTGCTCTCAGTGTTGTGCATCCTGGCCATCCGCCCATCCGGGTGGCAAGCGTTTCCTCGGCAACCCCTGTTGTGGCTGCTGTTTTTGTCATCGGGCCTGACCAATGTGGGCTTCAATTGGGCCGTAACCATTGGTGACGTGGTCCGCGTCGTTTTGCTGTTTTACCTAATGCCCGCCTGGGCAGTGTTGTTGGCGTGGCCTCTGCTGGGCGAAAAACCGACAGCGGGCTCGCTGGCGAGACTCGCCTTGGCATTGACCGGCGTGGTCATTGTGCTCAAGACAGCCGAATCCGCCTGGCCCATGCCCAGCAGCCTGGCGGATTGGCTCGCGCTGATGGGCGGCTTTACGTTTGCATGCACAAATATACTGCTGCGGAAATTGGTTGATACACCGGAGGAATCACGCATGATGGCCATGTTTGGTGGTGGCGCAGTTATGGCGAGCCTGGTTGCGCTGGCCGGGTCTTTGGCAGGAACCATCGCGTGGCCACCCGCGCTTGCCATGAGCTGGGTGCCCATTGCATTGGGCATCGGGTTTGCGTTTTTGGCCAGCAATTTGGCTTTGCAATATGGTGCTGCCCGGTTGATGGCCACCACCACCTCACTCATCATGCTCACCGAAGTGATCTACGCCAGTGTGTCAGCCAGTTTGCTGGATGCAGGTGACATCACCCTTCGCACTCTTGTGGGTGGGGGATTGATCTTGCTGGCATCATTGCTGTCCATCGTGAAATTGCCCAAACCGTTTCGCACTGAGTGATACGTCAACCCCTTTTATTGTCAGGATCGCAATGCCTACCGTCTACGATTATTCAGCCAACAACATCCAGGGCAAATCTGTCAAGCTTGACAAGTTCAAGGGCAAAGTGATGTTGATCGTCAACACCGCCAGCGCTTGCGGTTTTACCCCCCAGTTTGGCGGCTTGGAAGAATTGCACAAAACCTTGGGTGCAAAGGGCTTGGTGGTGCTGGGTTTTCCATGCAACCAGTTTGGTGCCCAAGACAGTGGCAGCAATGGTGAAATTGCCGAGTTTTGCCAGTTGAATTACGGCGTCAGTTTTCCGATGATGGAAAAAGTGGATGTCAACGGCAGTGGCGCGCACCCCTTGTTCCAGTGGCTCACCGCCGAAGCGCCCGGGCTATTGGGCAGCAAGGCCATCAAGTGGAACTTCACCAAGTTTCTGATCAGCAAAGATGGCAGTGTTGTGAAGCGTTATGCCCCCACCGACACCCCGGCTGGTATGACACAAGATATTGAAGCGGCCCTGGCAGCCTGAAGCCGCCCGAGGGTATCAAGCCCAGGCTGATTCCAGCAGTTCCAGCAAAACGGAAGCATCCGCAATTTTGCGGGGGTTGGTATGCACCCAGGGGTTGGCCATGGCTTTTTCGGCAATCATGGGCAATCGGGCCCGCTCCATGCCCAGCTGATTGAGGCGGGTGGGCAAACCCAGGCTGGCGATGAGCTCTTCCACCTGATCGGCGGCGGGTTGGCTCGGATTGCCCAGAGCGCTGGCCACTTCCTCCATTTGGCTGGCGCAAACCGCTGCATTGAACCGCATTACGGTGGGTAATAAAACACAGGAGGTGATGCCGTGCGGCACCTGTGCATCAGCACCCAAGGCATGGCCCATGCCATGGCTCGCGCCATACTCGGCACGGCGGATACTGGTGGCCGCCAGCCAGGCGCCCAATTGGCCATCCAGGCGCGCCTCCAGGTTCGTGCGATCGGTGGCATAAGCCTTCAATGAACGGGACAACAAGGCCAAGGCGCGCACACTCGTGGCATCAATCAAGGGCTGGGCATTCACGGAGCACAAGGCTTCAACGGCGTGGTCTACAGCACGAATACCTGTCGATAGCCACAAGCGATCCGGTGTGTGGACAGTAATTTGAGGATCCAGAATGACCGATGCCGCACCAATGTAATCACCGGTGAAGCCATGTTTGGTGCCAAACCGGGTATCGGTACACCCCCCCAGGTCGCTGAATTCCGCACCCGAAAGCGTGGTGGGTATCGCAATTTGGCGACACGGCGGCATGCGCGGGGCCGGCACAAAACGGCTGCCGTCGGGGTTCATGCGCATGTGCCAGGCGTTCAGGTCATCGAGTTCGGTCAGGTTTTCAGCCAGCGCCACCAGGGCTACCTTGACGGTATCAATCACCGTACCGCCACCGATGCTGACAATCAAATCAGCCTGGCTGCTGCGCAATTGGGCTGCCAGCGCCAGTACGGTATCGCGCGGCGTGTGTTCAACACATTCATCAAACAAACCGACCACTTGCGGTTGAATGCGGTTCAACGCACGGGTAACAGCATCTGTTTTACGGTTCAGTGAGCGGCTGGTGACAACAAAAATACGTTGCGCCTGGCGCTGTTGGGCTTCCGCCAACAGTGCTTCGTCGGCAGGAACGCCAAAACGTACGCAATCTTGTTTGAGAAATTTGAAGATGCCAGAGTTCATGGTGTGCCTTTACGGAAAGGGTGCTGAGCGAAGCAGGGCGTGCGATGCCCCGCTGCAAGTCACCACTTTACTCAACAATGCGCCATGTGCAGCAACCGGCAATCAAAGGACAGCACCAAGCCGCGATGTCATTGAGTCTATCGTTGCTTAACTGACCCAGGTTCGGTTAATATCTGACCCGCAGTCAGTTAAGCGGCCTTTTCTCCCTTTTCCTTTCGTCAGTTCATCCAAACTTTGGAGTGTTTATGGACCTCAACCTCAACGGCAAAGCAGTCACGCTGGATGCCGACCCGAACATGCCCTTGTTATGGGCCTTGCGCGACAGCCTGAACCTCACCGGCACCAAGTTTGGCTGCGGCATTGCGGCCTGTGGTGCCTGCACCGTGCTTCTGGATGGGCAGGCGGTACGCTCTTGCGTAACCCCGGTCTCGGTCACGGCAGGCAAGCAGATCCGCACCATTGAATCGCTTGGCACGACAGACAAACCACACCCCTTGCAAGCCGCCTGGATCGCCGAACAAGTGCCGCAATGCGGTTATTGCCAAAGCGGGATGCTGATGGCCGCTGCCGCGTTGCTGGAGAAGAACCCCAAACCGACTGATGCCGATATTGATGCCGCCATGACCAACATTTGCCGGTGCGGCACCTACCAACGCGTGCGCAAGGCGATTCACCGCGCCGCTGGCAATACCGCCGCCTTGGCTTCTACCAGCTTGTCATCCGAAGGAGCCACCGCATGAAACGCCGTACCTGGATATTGGGTGGCCTGGCGGCTACCGGCGCATTGATCGTTGGCTGGGGCGTGATGCCGATGCGCTCACGCTTGGGAAAGGCAGAACACATGTTGCCCACTGAAGGCGATGTGGCGCTCAACGGCTGGATCAAGATTGCCAAAGACGGCGCGGTGATCCTGGCCATGCCCCGGGCTGAAATGGGGCAAGGGGTTTACACCGCTTTGCCGATGATGGTGGCCGAAGAGCTGGACGTGCCCCTGAGCCGGGTGCGGCTGGAGCAAGCTGGTGCAGATTCCATCTATGGCAACGTGATGATGCTGACCAGTTCTCTGCCGTTTCACCCGCTGGAATCAGAAGGCGAGAACCGCGCCACCAAAGTCAAGGTGGGGCATTGGGTGGTGGGCAAGGTTGCCCGCGAACTGGGCATCAATGCGACGGGTGGCAGCAGCAGCGTATCAGACGCGTGGGACCACCTGCGCCTGGCTGCGGCGATGGCCCGCGCCAGCCTGCTCGGCGCTGCGGCAACGCAGTGGAAAGTGCCAGTCAGTGAACTGCTGGTCAAGGACGGTGTGGTCAGCCATGCGTCGGGTAAATCGGCGGCTTACGGCGAACTGGCGAAATCGGCTGTAACTGCCGACCCCGGCAAAGTCAGCGTGAAGGATCGCAAAGACTGGAAACTGATCGGCCAATCGGCCCTGCGCGGCGACATTCCTGCAAAAACCAATGGCACCGCCACGTTCGGGCTCGATGTGCGCCCGGCCGGTTTGGTTTACGCCAGTGTGCGTCAATCGCCCATGCTGGGCGGTGCGCCAGGGGCCATCGACTCCAAAGCCGCGTTGGCAATGCCGGGTGTGGAACGGCTGGTGCAGCTGGGTGCCTATGGCGGCTCAAGCGCCGGTTTTGCCGTGGTGGGCAAAACCACCTGGCATGCGCACCAGGGTGCGCAGGCAGTAGAAGTAAGCTGGCAACAGAGGGTGCAGGGTGGGCTGAATTCCGAACAAATCGAAAACGCCCTGCACGATGCCGTCAAAAACGACAGCGGCTTTACCTTTCATGAAAAAGGCTCGATTGCGCAGGCCCACGGCAAATCGACGCGGGTGCTGGAGGCGATTTACAGCGCACCGTACTTGGCCCATGCCACATTGGAGCCGATGAATTGCACCGCCCAGGTCAAAGATGGCCAGGTGACTATTTGGGCTCCTACCCAAGTGCCGCAAATGGCGCGCGACATGGCGGCCCAGGTGGCCGGTGTCAACATTGACAAGGTGACGCTGCACCAGACGTTGCTGGGCGGCGGTTTTGGCCGCCGACTGGAGGTCGATTCGGTCGGCCAGGCGGTGCGGGTGGCGATGGATTGTGGTGGCCGGCCGGTGCAACTGGTGTGGTCGCGCGAAGAAGATACCACCCACGACTTTTACCGCCCCATGCACGTAGCGCGTCTGCGCGCTGCGGTGTACGCACCGAATGCCGAGAGCTCGCTGGAGATCAAATCGGCGGGCGATGGCATCGGCCCGCGCTGGATGGCGCGTGCCGCACCGGCACTGTCGGGCCCGATAGACCCACCCGACAAGACCGCCTCTGAAGGCCTGTTTGATTTGCCTTACGGTTTTGCGCATCAACACATGTCGCACGTGTTCACACGCTCGCACGTACCCGTGGGGTTTTGGCGTTCCGTGGGCCATTCACACAATGCCTTCTTCTCGGAAGGTTTTTTGGACGAATTGGCGTTTGAAACCAAACAAGACCCGCTGGCGATGCGCCAGGGCCTGCTGAAAGATGCGCCCCGTTATTTGGCTGTGTTGAACCTGGCGGCTGAAAAGGCCCGATGGGGAAGCAAACCGGCGCCCGGCCGCGAAGGTCGCGCTTTGGGCATTGCCCTTCATGAGTCTTTCGGTTCCATCGTGGCACAAGTGGCCGAGGTGTCGATGGTGAACGGCAAGCCACGTGTGCATCGGGTGGTGTGCGCCATTGACTGCGGCACCGTGATCAACCCCAATATCGTCGCCCAGCAGATGGAAGGCTCGGTCATCTTCGCGCTGACGGCTGCGCTGCACGGCAAGATCGACATTGTGGACGGCGTGGTACAGCAAACCAACTTCAACAATTACCCGATGGTGAAGCTGGCCGAAGCGCCAGTGGTCGAAACCCATATCGTGCCCAGCACGCGCCACCCTGGCGGCGTAGGCGAACCCGGCGTGCCACCGCTGGCACCGGCGGTGGCCAACGCAGTGTTTGCTTTGACCGGCAAACGCCACCGCTCCTTGCCGCTGGTTGCCTGATGGGGGTGCGTGCGCGAGCAGCCGTGCCCCGCCCCGCCCGGGCACGCAGCGCCCACGCCAAAGACCAACGCCGCGCCACCCTCGTGGCAGCGGCGGGAAGGCTTTTTGCCGACGCAGATTTTGAGGCCATCACGATTGCGCGGGTGGCCGAGATTGCCGGTATGGCCAAAGGCACGGCCTACTTGTACTTTGCCACCAAAGAAACCCTGTTTCTGGAACTGGTACGGGCTGAGCTAACGGCCTGGTTGACCGATTTTGTAAAAGCGGTGGCACGCCTTCGCCCGGCCACGGCGGCGGTGGCATTGCCCAAACTGGTGGCCAAGAGTTTCGCCGCCCGGCCCCAATTGCGTCGCCTGGTGGTGTTGCAACACACGCTGCTGGAACCCAAGCTGGCCGACGCGCCCGCCCTGCAATTCAAGCTGCACCTGCGCGATTTGATGGATGAGGCCGTGGCCGCCATCACGCCCAAGATTTCAGGTTGGCAACAACACGATGCGCAAGTCTTTTTGATGCAGGGTTTTGCGCTGGTCATCAGCACCACCGTGCTGTCGGAACCTGCACCGGTGATCGCCCGGGTGCTGGCTTCAGACGCGCGGCTCAAACCGTTTCAGATCGCGTTTGAACCCTTTTTGGCGCAGGCGTTGGGCATGCTCATTCAGGGCTCATTGCCCAAAAATATAAAATAACTATTTTCAAATATTTATTGAAAAATTTTGGCCTATTGTCGATGTATTAATTGCACAATAAGCTATTTATTTTATATCAAAATTAATTAAATTTAGTTAATTATTGCATAATCTACCCATTCAACCCAATGTTTGACGGGTGTTGGGGTGCCGCTTTGCAGGTGTGTGATGCAGCCAATATTGGCACTCAATATCACCTCGGCCTGGGTGGCCCGCAAATGGTCCAGCTTGCGGTCACGCAGCTGGTAGGCGATATCGGGCTGCAACACCGAATAAGTACCGGCTGAGCCACAACACAAATGGCTTTCGTTCAGTATCGGCTTCACGGTAAACCCGAGTTTTGCCAAATGCACTTCCACGCCGCCTTTGAGCTGCTGGCCGTGTTGCAAGGTGCACGGCGGATGAAACGCTGCCGCCGCGGTGCCGGGTTTGAGCTTGCCTTGCAGCGCTTGGGTTAACTCGGGCAGCCATTCGCTCAAATCGCGCGTCAGGGCGCTGATGCGGCGGGCTTTGTCGGCGTACTGCGGGTCATCGCGCAGCACATGCCCGTAGTCTTTCACCATCACGCCACAGCCTGAGGCGTTCATCAAGATGGCCTCTACCTGTGGCGCGCCGCCCTGCCCATCGACATAAGGCCACCAAGCATCGATATTGGCGCGCATGTGGCGCATGCCACCTTCGTGGTCATTCAGGTGGAACTTGACCGCACCGCAACAGGTGGCGCTGCTGGCCACCACGCTTTGGATGCCTGCGGCGTCCAGCACGCGCGCCGTGGCTGCATCAATATTGGCCAACATGGCGGGCTGCACACAACCCTTGAGCAGCAGCACTTTGCGCGCGTGGGTGCGCGTGGGCCAGGCACCCGCGTCTTGCCGGGCTGGCACCTTGTTTTTGAGCGAAGGCGGCAGCAGGCCACGCACCATTTGGCCCACCTTCATGGCCGGTGAAAACAGGGCCGACGTCATGCCCTCTTTCAGCGCCCAGCGCAGCGCGGCTTCTCCCGCCGGGCGCGGCACTTTGGCATCGACCAGCTTGCGGCCAATATCGACCAGGTGGCCGTAATCGACGCCGCTGGGGCAAGTGGTTTCGCAGTTGCGGCAGGTCAGGCAGCGGTCCAGATGCAGCTGGGTTTTGCGGGTGGGGGTTTCACCTTCCAGCACCTGCTTCATCAGGTAAATGCGGCCCCTGGGGCCATCCAGCTCGTCACCCAGCAGCTGGTAGGTGGGGCAGGTGGCGGTGCAAAAACCGCAGTGCACACATTTGCGCAAAATGGCCTCGGCGGCCTGGCCGTCCGAGGTGTTTTGGTATTCAGGCGCGAGATTGGTTTGCATAAATTCAAAGACCCGGCAACAGCCGACCCGTGTTAAAAATACCCGCCGGATCAAACTCGCTTTTGAGACGCTGGTGAATCTGTTGGGTGGCGGCTGGCAAGGGCCGTGCGGCATGTTGCCGCAAGGCAATTGCCCCTGCCTGATTCGGCGGCATGGCAGTGGCAGCCTTGAACTCGACGGCGGAACCACCCGCCAGGGCGGCTGCATCCATCACGCGCTGGGGCAAGTGGCCGTCACCCGACGACACCCACAACCAGCGCTGCCCGCCCAGCCAGTCGATCAGCGTATCGCCCAGGTTCAGCGGCGCCGTGGTGCCAGGTATGCTGATGCGCCACAGCGCATCGCCCCGCTTGAACCCGGCCACAAACCACGGCAACTGCAAATCGCGCGCGGCCTGCCAGTCGGCCCGGGTTTCAGGGGAATCCACCCGCAAACCACCGTGTTGAGCCGTGAAGCTGGCACAAGCCGCCTCGACGGCCGCTGCCGCACCGCGCAGGCGCAGGTATAACGTGGGTTTACCCGCGTCGACGACCCACGAACTGGCGTTCAACGGCAAGGGCTGGCCTGCCCAGGTATTGAGTTGCCGGATGGCGGTGGCCTCGTCCATTTCAAAACGCAGCGTCGCCTCGGCAGGTGCAATGGGCAGCACCTTGAGCGACACCTCGGTGATCAGCCCCAACGTGCCCATGGCGCCCACCATCAGGCGAGAAACGTCATACCCCGCCACGTTTTTCATCACCGTTCCGCCAAACCGCAGCACCTCGGCGCGGCCATTGATGAGCTCTAACCCCAGCACGTAATCCCGCACACTGCCCGCTGTTGCGCGGGCCGGGCCACTCAAACCACTGGCCACCATGCCACCCACCGTGGCTTCACCCGCGCCGAACGTGCCACCAAAATGCGGCGGCTCAAACGGCAGGCACTGGCCTTTTTCAGCCAGGACCGCTTCCAGCAGCGCCAGCGGTGTACCCGCCTGCACGGTCACCACCAGTTCGCTGGGTTCATAGGCCACGATGCCGTTCAGCGCCGCAGTATTGAGCAGCTCGCCTTGCAAGGCGTGGCCATAAAAATCTTTGCTGCCACCGCCGCGGATGCGCAGCGGAGCGTTGCCGCTGACAGCAGAGCGGACCCGATCAACGAAAGGGCTCAAATGGGCCGCGACAGGAACAGCGGCAGGAGACGAAACAGAAGCAGTCATGTGGCTATTTTGACTGCAATCAGTCGCAAAAAAAGTTCACCGGCAGGCCCGGCACCTCAACCCGCATGGCGAACACGTGCCCCGCCAGCGGGAGATCTGCCAGCTCTTCTGCTGAACGGCCCTTGCGCGCCGTGGTGAGGTACAGGGTTTGCAGGTCCTCCCCGCCAAAACACGGCATGGTGGGGCACAAGGCCGGGGTAGCAACCGTTGCCAACACCTGACCTGCTGGCGACAGCTTTTTGACACAGCCGCCTTCATACATGGCGGCCCAATAATTGCCCTGCACGTCCACCGCTGCACCATCAGGCCGCCCTTGGTAAGCCTGAAACCCGGGCGCACCATAAGCCCAGCCTGGCGGCTTCGGTTCAAATTGGTGGAACATGCGCCCGTTACCCAGGCTGTTGACATGGCCATCCCAATCCCAGGCCCGCACCGCGTGGGCGGCGGTATCGGCCCAATACAGCGTAGCCCCGTCTGGCGACCAGGCCAGCCCATTGCCCCCGGTTACGCCCGGCACATCGTTCGGCAGGTTCACTGCGGCCGTAGTCATTACCGGCACGGCCAGGCCCCGCGCATCCAACGCGTACAAGTGGGCACGGGGTAGCCGGTCTTCACAATAGGTGCTGCTCCAAAACCGGCCCTGCGGATCAGCCTTGCCATCATTGAAGCGTTGGGTTGCTGCGTCATACGGCGCCAGCGCCAGGCACGTCAGGTCGCCCCGCCATTCACGTGCCCGGTACACGCCGCTGCGCATCGCCACCACCAGCCCGCCTCCCAAGGCTGGCGCGATACACGCCGGTTCACCCAGCGCCTGCGGGGTGGCCCAGGTTTCTGTCGCCCCGCTGGCCGCCTGCATGCGCCAAATCAGGCCACCTGCAATGTCGACCCCATACAAGCAATGCTCGAGCGGATGCCAAAACGGCGACTCCCCCAATGCAAACTGTGCCGTACCCACTACCTGCCAACTCATGGCGCTGCTTGCACGTGTATCGTCATTTCCGCCGACATCGTTTCGCCCGGCTGCAACACCCGCACGCCCAACGCGTCAGCTGTGGCTACCCCCCGATCCACGAGCCCCAGGGCGTTGTTGACGTGGCTCACCGGTTCGATGGCGATGCATTCTTGCCGTGCGTTGGTGTAAACCACCAAGCGCTCCAGCTTGCTGATCAGGGTGGTGTGAAAGGTGTCGTCTTGCAATTGCAGGCGGCCGTTCCAGCCTTCAAAACAATGGTCCACTTCCAGGAAGGCGCAGTCCACATCCAGCCCGCTGGTGGGTCGCCGTTGGGTTGGCAGTTTGGCCGCGTCCATTTCCCAATAACCCGTGGCGGCAAAACGCACCCGGCTGCCCGGCCGCTTGACAAAATAGGGGTGCCAGCCCAAGCCCACCGGTGTTGCCGTTTTGGATTGGTTGGTGATGCTCAGTGTCACGTCCAGTTCATCCGGCGTGAGCCGAAACGCCTGAGAGGTGTCAAACGCAAATGGCCACGAGGCATCGGGCTTGTGCTCGTACGAAAGCAGGGCAAAGGCATCACCCGCTTCCAGCACCTCCCACGGCCGCTGCCAACCCACGCCATGAATCGCATGGGGTTCACTGCCAAAGTTTTTCACCAAGGGGTGGCTGGTGCCGTTCCAGGTCAATGTGGCGTGGCCAATTCGGTTGGAAAACGGCACCAGCGGGTAACTGCCCGATTCACGCGCCGTCTTGATCTGCCCCGGTTGGCTGCCGCGCAACACCGCCTTCCCATCCATCCACAAACCCGCGATGCAAGCCCCCAGGTCGGGTTCGATGTCGCAGCGGAAGGTGCCTGCTGAGAGGGTTATGCGTGCGGTCATGTTGAATGAGGTCTCCTGTTTTGTTATTGTGCCTTGGGTTGTTGCTTGCTGCGGGATGCACCGAGTGGTTCAGTCATGGCGCCCAGTGGCCCGGCCCTGGCAACAAGGCAAGGGGCGTGCGGTTTTCGGTGGGAATCACGCGCGGGGTCGAAAATCGGGCCCGCCCGGTGTGGGCCCGATTTTTGAGGTGCACTAAAAGCGGCTACCGCGCGCCTTCCCACCGAAAGCCCGGTCCCCTTTCCTTATCACCACGGCCTCAGTTGGTCTGCACGAAACCGTGGTTTAGTCCGACGCCACCTTGAATTTTGCTGCGGTACACATCATGGACCGACATCGTCACTGTTTCTGCCAGCACCGATGTTGTCCCAATTGTGTGGATCTGCGCCTTCGGTTTGGCGTTTCATGGGGCGTTGCGACCTAAGAAAAACGAAGGCGATAACTGCGCCAAACACTGGTATCAGGCAAACCAGGAAGGTTTGGGCAACTATTTGGGATCGGGTGAACCAGCCGCTTTTCACAATCGCGCGCACAGCCAGAACATCCAAAATGACCAAACCTGCGAGTAGGCTTGTTATTACGACTTGGTGATTCATATTGCCTTTGAATGTTCCAACACGTAGAAATTGGTTGCGCAGCCTGATCTCACTGTTAACTTCCGCAGTGTAGGTTTTCCAAAGGCCAGATTTTTGCCCGTTTAGCCATTCGGTATTCAAGTAACGAACCGCTGTAAGCCGATGAGCGAAAGGCATCCAGACGTAGACCACGGTGATCCAAGTGCAGGTCAAGGCGATAAGGAAAGGGGAACGGGCTTTGGGGTGGAAGGCGTCGCGGTAGCGGTGATGGTGCACTTCAAAAAATGCCGCGACCACCGTGTCGCACGCATTTTTCATTCGCGCGAGTGATTCCACCTCAAAACCGCACGCCCCTTGCCTTGTCGCCATGGCCGGACCACCGGGCGCAAGCGCACAAATGCCCAAAAACCAACTGGCCAAAACCAATCCGCGAAAAACAAGCGCCAAAAAAAAACCCACTAAGACCAAAGCCAACAGTGGGTTTTCTACTGTCCCGTTCAGCGCGACACCCAAGGGCATCGCACTGAACCAGCGCACCGGAATTACCGTCCGTAAGCGGTCTCGCCGTGGGACGTGATGTCCAGGCCTTCGCGCTCTTCTTCTTCTGGCACCCGCAGGCCCAACGTTACGTCGGCGATCTTGAAGGCGATGAACGCCACCACACCCGACCAGACGATGGTGACCAGCACGGCCTTGAGCTGAATCCACACTTGAGAAGCGATGGAGTAGTCACCAGCGGTAACCATGGTGACGGTTACCCAATCAGCCACATAGCCAGGGCCACCCAGTGCCGGGCTGTTGAACACGCCGGTCAGCAACGCACCGACGATACCGCCCACGCCGTGCACACCGAACACGTCCAGCGAATCGTCTGCGCCGAGCATCTTCTTCAGGCTGTTCACGCCCCACAGGCAGGCAAAACCAGCAACCACACCAATAACCAAGGCACCGCCGATACCGACGTTGCCTGCGGCTGGCGTGATGGCAACCAGGCCAGCCACCGCGCCGGATGCAGCACCCAACATCGAGGCTTTGCCGGTTTTCATGGCTTCACCCACACACCAGGCCAGCACGGCTGCGGCAGTTGCCACCAGCGTATTGGCAAAGGCCAGGGCGGCGAAACCATTGGCTTCCAATGCGGAACCGGCGTTGAACCCGAACCAGCCCACCCACAGCAATGAGGCACCGACCATCGTCAAGGTGAGGCTGTGCGGGGCCATGGCTTCTTTGCCGTAGCCGACACGTTTGCCGATCATGAAGGCACCGACCAAACCAGCCACGGCGGCATTGATGTGCACGACGGTACCGCCGGCGAAATCAAGCGCGCCCCACTGCCAGATCATGCCGGCCTTGCTGGTCATTTCATCGGCAACCGCTTTGGAGGCGTAGGCATCAGGTCCCATCCAGAACCACACCATGTGGGCGATTGGCAGGTAGCTGAAGGTGAACCAGAGCGTCATGAACAGCAGCACCGCGCTGAACTTGATGCGTTCGGCGAAGGCACCGACGATCAGGCAGCAGGTGATACCGGCAAACGTGGCCTGGAAGCCTGCGAAGACGATTTCAGGGATAACCACGCCTTTGCTGAACGTGGCCGCGTTGGCAAAGGTGCCCGCGGCGTTGTCCCAAATGCCCTTCATGAAGAGCCGGTCGAACCCGCCAAAGAACTTGCCACCCTCGGTAAACGCAATGCTGTAGCCGTAAATGAACCACAACACCACGATGAGCGAAAAGGTCACCATTACCTGCATCAGCACGCTGAGCATGTTTTTGCTGCGCACCAAGCCGCCGTAGAAGAGGGCCAGGCCGGGCACCGTCATCAGGATGACGAGCAAGGTCGAGACCATCATCCAGGCGGTGTCGCCCTTGTTGGGCACCGGGGCGGGTGCTGCTGCGGCACTGGCGGCTGCGGCTGGTGCAGCAGCTACTGCGGCAGCCGGGGCTGCTGCGGGCGCTGCTGCCGGAGCGGCGGCTTCAGAAGCGGCCACCGCTGGTGCGGCGGGTGCTGCGGTTTGGGCGGTAACGCTGGCACCCAAGCCCAGCAATCCGATGCCCAAAATGAAAGATGCAATGAGTTTTTTCATGATTTACAGCGCCTCTTTTCCGGTTTCACCGGTACGAATTCGCACAACCTGTTCCAGGTCATACACAAAAATCTTGCCGTCACCGATCTTGCCGGTGCGGGCAGCGGCTTCGATGGCTTCAATGGCCCGGTCGACCAAGGGGTCGTCAATGGCGGCTTCAATTTTTACCTTGGGTAAAAAATCGACCACGTATTCGGCACCGCGGTACAACTCGGTATGGCCTTTTTGGCGGCCAAAGCCCTTGACCTCGGTAACGGTGATGCCCTGCACGCCCATGCCGGAGAGCGCTTCGCGCACTTCGTCAAGCTTGAAGGGTTTGATGATGGCGGTGACCAGTTTCATGTTGGCTCCTGTGTTTTAAGAGGCTGTCGATGCTCAGAAGCTGTATTTCAGGCCGACCGTGACGCCGCTTTTACCCAGAAAACCAGTTGCGCCGCTGAATGCATTGGCGTAGAAGACCTGGTTGGCATCGGTGCCGACAGCGGCGATGGACGCTGACAAACCGTTGCCGAAGTCTTTGGCCAACGTCAGAGAGTAGTCGGTGTAATCACCTACATTGCCGGCAATGTTGGGGATGGTCTGGCGACCAATGTGCGGGGTCAGGGTGAAGCCGCTGCCCAGGTCAAAATTGGCGGAAAGGTCGATGTACTTGCTGCCCGAACTGTTGATGTTGCCCAGGAAGTCGCCCAGGCTCTGGCTGTATTTCAGCGTGAACATGGCGTAAGACAAGCCCACATAAAACTCGTTGGTGCTGGCGTTAGAGAACGCGCCGGCCCCGGGTGTGCCGGCTGCGCCAGAGTCATTGCCGACATACTGGTAGCTGATCAGGCCGACGTCAAAACCCAGACCGGAGGTGATTTCGCCCTTGAAGCCGCCATACAGGTCCAGCTCAAAATCACCCTTGCTGGCACCGTTCAACTCTTTCACCCAGCTCACATTGGAGCCCCAGGCACCCAAATAGAAGCCGCTTTTGTGCGAGAAATCAATACCAGCCTGCAAAGCGGGCTTGTAGTTGGTTTGGGTGATGCCACGGAAACGGTAATCTGTCGTGGCACCGACATTGAAACCCAAGGTGTAATCTGGTTCGGGGGCCTTGGCTTGTGCAAAGGCGGCTGAACCGGCGACCAAGGCAACCGCGGTGAGGGCAAATTTGAAGGTGTTTTTCATCGAGAACTCCAGTGAATAAAAGAAAAGCGAAATAGCGAAAGACACGGTGAATATGCACAGACCGTGCCAAGCTCAAAAACAATCCCCGTCTACAAAAAACAGTCCGCATGTCAACCGCCGCGGGACTTCATCGTTAAAATAACTGGATAAAAATACAGCTGCATTATTTTGGTGCATAAAGCGGTGCCAGTCCTTGTGGCAGTGTTGTTTGCGTGCAATCAAAATGGTGCGCACCAATATAGGGCGAACCAGATCGTGACCTTGTTATACGGAGTGACCCCATGAGTTTGTGTTTGGTACAAAGCCGCGCGCTGTTGGGCTTGCATGCCCCTGCCGTCACGGTCGAGGTGCACCTGGCCAACGGATTGCCCAGTTTTACCCTGGTCGGCCTGGCCGATGTCGAGGTGAAAGAAGCGCGCGAACGGGTTCGCTCGGCCATTCAAAATTCAGGGCTCGAATTTCCCAACAACAAACGCATCACCGTCAACCTGGCCCCGGCCGATCTGCCCAAAGATTCCGGCCGGTTTGATTTACCCATTGCCTTGGGCATTTTGGCGGCCAGCGGGCAAATTGATGCAGCCAAGTTGGCGGGTTTTGAATTTGCCGGCGAGTTGTCACTGTCGGGCGAATTGCGACCGGTGCGCGGGGCGCTGGCAATGAGTTTGGCACTGCACACGGCTGTCGGCAAACCGCTGCTCAAACTGGTTTTGCCGCCGCAAAACGCCGATGAAGCCGCGCTGGTGCCCGGCGCCCAGGTGTACCGGGCGCGGCATTTGCTGGACGCGGTGAGTTATTTTGCGTGTGAGCCAGCAGAACCCGCCTCGCTAAGCCTGCCCACTGGCGGGTCTGCAGTGGTGCCCAGCGAGGTGTCTGACGGCTGGAGCCGTGTGCAGGTGGAACCCACCGTCAGCCAAGCGGTTTATGCCGATTTGGCCGACGTGAAAGGCCAGGTCAGCGCCAAACGGGCCTTGGAGATTGCCGCTGCGGGCGGCCACAGCGTGCTGATGAGCGGCCCGCCCGGTTCGGGCAAAAGCATGCTGGCGCAACGTTTCGCGGGCCTGTTGCCGCCCATGAGCACCGACGAAGCCCTGCACAGCGCCGCCATCGCCAGTTTGAGTGGCCGCTTCAGCATGGCGCAGTGGGCCCAGCGCCCCACCTGCAGCCCGCACCATACCGCCAGCGCGGTGGCCCTGGTGGGCGGTGGCTCACCGCCCCGCCCGGGTGAAATCTCCATGGCGCACAACGGCGTGCTGTTTTTGGACGAACTGCCCGAGTTCCCCCGTGCTGCCCTTGAAGCGCTGCGTGAACCGCTGGAAAACGGCACCATCACCATCAGCCGCGCGGCGCAGCGCGCCGAGTTTCCGGCCCGGTTTCAGCTGATCGCCGCCATGAACCCCTGCCCCTGTGGTTATTTGGGTTCTGCCCAAAAACACTGCCGTTGCACACCCGACCAGGTGGCGCGCTACCAAGGCAAACTCAGCGGCCCCCTGCTAGACCGCATCGATTTGCACGTTGAAGTGCCCGCCCTGCCACCGGGCGATTTAATCGCCACCGCCCCCGGTGAAGGCACCGCCGCCATCCGCGCCCGCAGCAGCCAGGCACGCGAGCGCTCAATCACACGTCAAGGCAAACCCAATCACGCGCTGCAAGGCAATGAGATCGACGAACACGTACAGCTGGACCCGGCCGCCGCCAAGTTTTTAAACCTGGCTGCCACCCGCCTGGGCTGGTCGGGCCGCGCCACCCACCGCACCTTGAAGGTAGCCCGCACGATTGCTGATTTGGCGGGGGCACAATGTACGCAGGTGACGCATGTGGCAGAGGCTATGCAATACCGAAAATTTACAAATTAGGTTGAATTAGCATCTAAAAATAGTCAATTTAACTATATTAAATATAGCTTATTGTGCAATTATTATCTGAAAAATGAGCCTTAATATATTAAGTAAAATAAAATTTTTAGATATTCATAAAATTAGGCCGCCTTAAACACGCCGTTCATGACTTTGCCCGGCGCGGCATGGCCAAACCCATCAAACCGGCCGGCCACCAGGCCCAGGCTGGCTTCGATAAAACCGCCCCAAGCGGCACGGGCCAACGCGCCGCCGATGCTGACGCGGCGCACGCCCAGCTGGGCGATGTCGGGCAGCGTCAGGCTGCTGCTGCCCCCAACCAGCAGGTTGACGGGTTTGGGAGCCACGGCATCAACCAGTTTTTTGATCTGCTCGGGCGTACTCACGCCGGGCGCATACAGGCAATCGGCACCTGCGCTGGCGTAGGCACGCAGGCGCACGATCACTTCATCCAGATCGGTTTGGCCCCATAAAAAGGCCTCGCACCGGCCTACTAACAAGGTATCGCCACCGTTTTTGTCGATGGCGCGGCGGGCCGCTTGGAGGCGGGCCAAGGCTTCATCCAGCGGGTACAGCGGCGCGGTTGGGTTGAGGGTGGAATCCTCAATCGACAAGCCCGCTACGCCGGTTTGCACAGCCAGCGCCACGCTTTCTTCTACCTGCGCACTGGTTTGGCCAAAACCGCTTTCAAAATCGGCGTTGAGGGGCAAATCGGTCGCAGCCACCAGTTCAGCCAAGTGGCTTAGCACCATCTCGCGGGTGATCTGGTTGTCGGCGTGGCCTTTGCTCCAGGCCAGCCCGGCGCTGGTGCTGGCCAAGGCTTTGAAGCCCTGGTGTTGCAAATACAGGGCGCTGCCCAGGTCCCACGGGTTGGGTAGGATGAAGCAGCCCTCGCGGTGCAAGGCGTGAAAGGTGCGGCGTTTGTCGGTCACGCCAGGGCGGGGGATGGGGCGCAAAGCGGGGCCTGAAAGCGGATGGGTCACAGAAAGCTCCTGTTGCAGCGTTGAATGGCGCAATAATTTGAGCACGATTGGCGGATCGGCAACAACCCTATTTTGGAGATGCGATGACGAAACACCCGGCACGTTTTGGTTTTTGGACTGGTTTGGCTTTGGCCGTGACCACATCACTGTTCGCCAGCAGCGCCCAGGCTGCCTTCCCGGACAAACCCATCAAGATCGTCGTCGCCTTTGCACCCGGCAGCTCCACCGACGTGGTGGCGCGTTCCATCGGCCAGCAGTTGACATTGGCGCTCGGCCAGCCGGTGGTTGTCGAAAACCGCCCCGGCGCGGGTGGCAACATTGCCACGGTGCAGGTCGCCAAAGCCGCGCCAGATGGCTACACGCTGCTGATGCACAGCGTGGCATATGCCGTCAACCCGTCGCTCTTCAGCAATGCCGGCTACACCCCCAAAGACCACGCCCCGGTGGCGATGGCCGCTGTTTCGCCCAACATTTTGTTTGTACACCCCGACGTGAAAGCACAAAACTTTCGGGAACTGGCAGCGCTGGTGAAGCGCGAGCAGCTCAGTTATGCGTCTTCGGGCAACGGCACCACCACCCACCTGGGCGCCGAGTTGCTGTTTCGCAACCTGCTGCAGGTCGAGGTGCAACACGTGCCGTTTCAGCCCGCTGCGGCCGCCAACGCGGTGGTGAGCGGCCAGGTGCCGATTGGCTCCACCTCGATCCCGCCGGTGGTGCAACTCGCCAAGGCCGGCAAAGTGCGCCCCATCGCCGTCACCAGCCTGAAACGCAGCCCGGCCTTGCCCGAGGTGCCCACGGTTGACGAGCTGGGCTTCAAGGGTTTTGAAGCCAACACCTGGTTTGGCGTATGGGCCCCCACCGGCACACCGCCCGAGGTGCTGGACGTGCTCAACACCGAAATCAACAAGGTTCTGGGCATCAAATCGCTGGCCGACAACTTTGCCAACCTGTCGCTCGATATCTCCCGCATGAGCCGCCCGGAGCTGGCCAGCTACATCGCCGCCGAGGTAGCCAAATGGGCAGCGGTGGTGAAACAAACCGGGGCCAAGGTCGATTAGGGCCACCCCACCCCCGCGCTTGTCGCACCCAACACGCCAACCGTCCCATCATTGAACCAGCGACCCACGCCGTTGCAAAACCCTCTCGCAGCCGCCTTGCCCGGCCAACCCGCCAGCCATGACAAACGCCTGGTCGGCTGGCTTTCGCTGGCACAACTGATCAGTTGGGGCAGCGTGTTTTACCTGTTCGCGCTGGTCATGGGGCCGGTGGAGGAAGCGCTGGGCGTGAGCCGTGTGCAATCCTCTCTGGCGTTCAGCCTGTGCCTGCTGGCCGATGGCCTGCTGGCCTACCCGGTGGGGCGGCTGATCGACAGCGGCCATGAACGGGCGGTGATGACCACCGGCTCGGTGCTGTTGGCGCTGGGCCTGGCGCTGCACGCGCAGGTGCAGTCGCTCAACGGTTTTTACGCGGTGTGGGTGTTGCTGGGCGTGGGCATGTCGGGCACCTTGTACGCGGCGGTGTTTTCCGTGGTTACGCGCCGGTATCCGCACGATTTTCGGCGTGCCATCATCACCATGACCTTTTTGGGCGGTCTGGCCAGCACCGTTTTTATCCCGTTCACCGCCTGGCTGATCGCTGGCTGGGGTTGGCGTGCGGCTGTGCTCGTGTTGGCGGCCATCAATTTGCTGATGTGTGCGCCTTTGCATTATTTTTTGCTCAAAAATGCACCCAAAAAGATAGCTGACGGTGCTTTTTCTCATTCAACAAATGCCGCAGAAGCTCCTGGAGATTCAGCAACAGCGGATGTACCACCGCCCTCCAAGCCCCGGACCACTGCGCCAGCTGACGAGCGCCCTTTGGCCACCCACTTGCACAGCACCCCCTTCTTGCTGATCGGCCTGGCCATCGTCTGCATGACGGTCGCCACCGCCGCTCTTCCCTCCCACATGATCACGCTGCTGCGCGAATACGGGCTTGATGAACGCTGGGTGATCGCCGTGCCCGCCAGCATCGGCGCCTTGCAGGTGCTGGGCCGCCTGGTGCTGTATTTTTTTGAACACCGGTTTGACGTGCATCTGGCCAATCGGTTGATCCCCTGCCTGATGCCGCTGGGCCTGCTGTTGCTCATCATGGCACCGTTTTTGGCCCCGCCCAACAGCCGCGCCATGTTGCTTTTTTTGGGCCTGTTCGTCACCGCTTGGGGCATGGGCAACGGCATGCTGACCATTGTGAAAGGCACAGCCATGGCGCAGTACGTCAGCACCCGGCATGTGGCATCGCTCAACGGCGCATTGGGCATTCCGCTGGCGCTGGTACGCGCCGCCGCGCCCCTGGGTTTGGGCCTGTTGTGGAGCACCGAAACCGGCTACCGCAACGGGCTTATCGTGATGGTGGTGATGGGGCTGGCGGGTGCGGTGGCGCTGGGCTGGGCGCAGAAAATGGCGCGTTAGCCCGCCCAAACGATCTGGTGCCGAATCACAAACGGCCCCAGCAAATCACGAATATTGGCTTCAACGGCACTGCGTGGGCCCGGGCTCGCCGTTCCGTCCAAGCTCACCGTGGCCAGCGTACCGTGCGTGCCATCGGCACCCACCTTCACCTGCAGCGTGAGGCCGTCTTTTGCCAATGGGGCCAGCAACTGGCTGAACACGTCACGGGTAGCATCCCAGCGCAATTGGGGTTTAAACACTTTGCCGACACCGGTGAGCGGAATGGCGTCGATCACATGCACAGCCACGGGGATGGCGGCACGCTCCGGCGTGCGCTCGCGCACCCACTCGTGCAGTTCGGCGGGTGTTGCCGTCGCGCCAGGTTTAAGTTGCACGTAGGCCAGCGGCAGCTCGCCCACACGCGCATCCGGCTGGCCAATCACCGCCGCTAGCGCCACCGCCGGGTGTTGGTAAAACGCCTCTTCAATCGGCAGCGGGTCAATGTTGTGGCCGCCCCGGATGATGAGGTCTTTGGCGCGGCCGGTGATCCACAAATAACCTTCGGCATCGAGCCTGCCCAAGTCCCCTGAGTTCACCCAGCCCGGTTCGACAAACGCGTTTTGGTTGTGAATGGCGTTCAAATACCCGGTAAACACGCCCGGCCCGGCCATGGCCACCACGCCGATTTCACCCACCGCGCAGTCGCCCAGCAATTTGCCGTCGCCATCAATCCGCACCACCCGCACGCGGCTGTAGGGCACGGCATGGCCCACCGTGCCCAGGCGCACCGGGCGGTCGATGTAGCTGATGGTGTGCACGCTGGCGGTTTCGGTCATGCCATAGACCTCCAGCACCGGCAGCTTGAAGTGGTTCTGGAACTTTTCGCCCACCGCCACCGGAATACCCGAGCCACCACCGCTGAAAGCCTTGAGGCAGCTCAAATCCACGCCGTCCCACGGGATGCCTGCTGCCGCCGCCAACACCGTGGGCACACCACCAAACACCGGGCAACGAAACCGCTCGATCAGCTTCCAGACGTTTTTGACAGCGGTGGCATTGCGCCAACCGGATGCCGACAACACCACGATGCAACCACCAGCCGACAGCGTGGAGAGGCCCTGGGTCAGCGCACCACCCACGTGGTACAGCGGCAAACCAAACAACATCGGTTTGCCCGGGCCGGCGTTGAGCATCACATTACAGACCCAGGCCTGGTAAACCTGGTTCTCATGGGTGTGACGTACCAGCTTGGGGGTGCCGGTGGTGCCGCCGGTGTGGAAGTAAGCGGCCGTGTCGTGCCGCTGGATCTGGCGGCCCGATGTGAGCCGGTCACCGGGGTATTTTGCAATCTCGGCATCAAAATTCAGGATGGCCTGAGGAGTGCCCTGCGCGCCCGCCGGGTTGGTGACGGGGTCACCGCCCACCAACAATATTGCTTTGAGCGACGGTACCTGGCTGCGAATTTTGTTGACCTTGTCCCAAATATCACTGCCTGCGTTGGCCCCGTGCACCACCGCCACTTGGGTACCGGCCGCATTCAAAATCTCGGCCAGTTGATGCGGCTCCAGCAATGGGTTGACCGGGTTGGCAATACCAGCTGCTTCGGCCCCAAACAAAGCGTAGAAATTTTGTGGCAACAGCGGCAGCAAAATGCTCACCACCTGGCTGTGCCCCACACCCAAGGCAGAAAACAAATTGGCGGCCTGCGTCACCTTTGTCAAGAATTGCGCATACGTCATGGTGATGGCGACATCATCCACCGCACAGGTCGGCAAAAACTGCATGGCCAAGGCCGCCGGATCACGCCGTGCGCCGATCTGGATCGCCTCATAGGTGCTGGCCGCCTCCAGCCGGTCTTGCAGCGGCACGGCTTCGATGGCGGCCACATCGGCGGCGCTGGAAAGTGAAGGGCGGGCACCACCCATGACGCGGTCGATCAGGATGGCTCGGGCGGCGCTCGGGCCGGTAGATGCTGACATGCTGGCTCCAGTTGGGTTATTCCATTTCCAGGCCATTGTGACGCGGCACATGGCAGGCCCAAACTGGTGTTAGCCCGAGTTGCCGCGGATGTCTCTAAAGGTTCGGCGCCAACAGGCGCTGCAAATCGGCCTCTGCCACGCCACGCCGCTGCGCCAAATCGGCGACCTGATCGTCGCCAATTTTGCCCACGTTGAAATAGACGGCATCCGGATGGCCCAAATAGAAACCACTGACGCTGGCGGCGGGTGTCATGGCCAGGCTCTCGGTGAGCGCCATGCCAATTTCTTCGCATTGCAACAAGTCAAACATCGCCTGTTTAACACTGTGGTCGGGGCACGCGGGGTAGCCGGGGGCTGGGCGAATACCCTGGTACTTTTCAGCGATCAGGTCGGCATTGCTGAGAGTTTCTTGCGCGGCATAACCCCATAAATCGGTGCGTACCCGATGGTGCAGGCACTCGGCAAAGGCCTCGGCCATGCGGTCGGCCAGGGCCTTGAGCATGATGGCCGAGTAGTCGTCCAGGTCATCGAGAAAATACTTTTCTTTCTTGTCGACGCCGATACCCGCTGTAACAGCAAAAACGCCCACGTAGTCTTGCAGGCCACTCGGGTTGCCAGTGGCATCTACCGCTGGGGCCACAAAATCTGCCAGGCAGCGGCTGGGGCGCATGACACCCTCAATCACCTGTTTTTCGGTTTGCTGGCGCAGGCCGTGCCAAGTCATGGCTACATCGCTGCGGGTTTCGTCGGCATACAGCACGATGTCATCCATCACGGCGTTGGCCGGATACAAACCCAGCACGGCGTTGGCTGTGATCCAGCGCCCTTCAATCAGGCGTTTGAGCATGCGCTGGCCGTCTGCGTAAACACGTACTGCTTCGGTGCCCACCACCTCGTCTTTCAGAATTTGCGGGTACGGCCCGGCCAAATCCCATGTCTGGAAAAACGGGCCCCAATCGATGTATTGGGCAATCTCGGCCAGGTCAAAATTCCTGAACACCCGACGCCCTAAAAACTTGGGTTTTACAGCCTTAAAACCGGCCCATTGCATCGGCGTTTTGTTGGCGCGCGCCTTGGCCAGCGGCCATAGTGGCGTGACTTTTTTGTTGGCGTGCTGCTGGAGCACCTTTTCATAATCGGCATTCAGCTCGGCCACGTATTGGGAGGCCTTCTCTGACAGCAATGACTGCGCCACGCCCACGCTGCGCGACGCATCGGGCACGTAAACCACCGGGCCTTCATAATGCGGCGAAATCTTGACGGCGGTGTGCACCCGCGAGGTGGTGGCCCCGCCAATCAGCAACGGGATTTTGCGAATGCGGAAGTGGTCATCTTTCTGCATTTCGGCCGCAACGTATTGCATTTCTTCCAGGCTGGGAGTGATGAGGCCCGACAGGCCCACGATGTCTGCGCCTTCTACCTTGGCGCGCGCCAAAATTTCATGGCAAGGCACCATCACGCCCATGTTGATCACTTCGAAGTTATTGCATTGCAGCACCACCGTCACAATGTTTTTGCCGATGTCGTGCACGTCACCCTTGACGGTGGCGATGATGATTTTGCCTTTGGTGCGCACGTCGCGCCCGGCGGCTTCGTCCTGCTTTTTTTCTTCTTCTATGTAGGGAATCAGGTGGGCGACGGCAGATTTCATCACCCGGGCGCTTTTGACCACTTGGGGCAAAAACATCTTGCCCTGGCCAAAGAGGTCACCCACGATGCTCATGCCGGCCATCAGGGGGCCTTCGATCACATGCAGCGGTCGGCCGCCTTGTTTGAGCAAGGCCTGGTAGGCCTCTTCGGTGTCTTCAACGATGAAATCGGTGATGCCGTGCACCATGGCATGCGCCAGGCGCTGCTCCACCGTCACCAGGCGTTCTGCGTTGCCGCGCCAGTCGTTCTTTTTGCTTTCATCTTTGGCGCCGGTTTTGGCGCTGTCGGCAATTTCAACCAGCCGCTCGCCCGCATCCGCACGGCGGTTCAGCACCACATCTTCGACACGCTCGCGCAACACCGGCTCCAGTTCGTCATACACGCCTACCATGCCGGCGTTGACGATGCCCATGTCCATGCCCGCCTGGATGGCATGGTACAAAAATACCGTGTGAATGGCTTCCCGCACGGGGTCATTGCCCCTGAACGAAAAACTCACGTTACTCACGCCACCCGACACCTTGGCACCCGGCAAGTTGGCCTTGATCCAGCGCGTGGCCTCGATGAAATCCACCGCGTAGTTGTTGTGCTCTTCGATACCAGTGGCCACCGCAAAAATGTTCGGGTCAAAAATGATGTCTTCGGGCGCAAATCCCACCTCGTCGACCAGAATGCGGTACGCGCGCTCGCAAATCTCGGTTTTGCGGGCGTAGGTATCGGCCTGGCCCTTTTCATCAAAGGCCATCACCACCGCAGCGGCGCCATATCGCCGTACCAGTTTGGCCTGGTGTTTGAACGACTCAACGCCCTCTTTCATCGAGATGGAATTGACGATGCCTTTGCCCTGGATGCAACGCAGGCCGGCCTCGATCACCTCCCATTTGGAACTATCAACCATGATGGGCACACGCGAAATGTCGGGCTCGGAGGCAATCAGGTTCAAAAACCGCACCATGGCGGCCTTGCTGTCGAGCATGGCCTCGTCCATGTTGATGTCGATCACCTGGGCACCGTTTTCGACCTGCTGGCGGGCCACACTCAGGGCCTTGTCAAATTCGCCATTCAAAATCATCTTGGCGAAGGCTTTGGAACCGGTCACATTGGTTCGCTCGCCAATGTTCACAAACAGCGTTTTGTCGTCAATCTGCACCGGCTCCAGGCCCGACAACCGCATGGCGGCAATCGCATTCACGGGCGTGTCGGCGGCCGGCGCGATCGGCTGGTTCTGAGGTTGTTGGGGTTGTGCAGCGTTTGGCATGAATCTCACCTGGAAATCGAATCAGGTGAGCGCCGTTGAAGTTGTTTGAAAACTTGTTCCAAGCCTGGCCGGGTTGTGCAAACTTGTGCAAAACCGGCTGCAACGCTCCTTGGAATGGCTGATTTTAACGGGGATTTGGGCGGCTGCCCAACATCTAAACGTTCATCAAAGCATGCGCCCTGCCAGCATCGCATACACGTCGTCCCGCGTGCTGACTGCCAGAATCGTCAACAGTCGGGTAGGGTCATCCACATGGTACGCAAGGCGATACTGCGGCGTGGTGATCTTGATCTTGTAAGTGTCTGGCAAGCCGTGCAGCGCGTCTTTGGCGACTCTGGGTTGAATGAGCCGCTCTTTCTTCAGCTTCTGTTTGAAGCGCTGTTTGACGGATTCGTCCAGCCGACTCCATTCGCGCTCTGCCGCAGGATGGATGGCCAACTCATAACTCGTCAAGCGTCACCTTGCGGGCTGAGGCCACGGTGGCCAAGCGCGGCTGGGCCTTGGCCGCCACCGCGCGGTCAGCCAACTGGTCAAGGATGCGCGCCATCAGCTGGGTGGACAGGATGTAGCCCGCTGGGCGGTTGTGGTTGAGCACAACGACCGCATCGTCACCCGCTTGTTCAAACGCGCGCGCCGGTGCTTCTCGCAAATCCGAAATGCCAATGCTGTGGGTGGAAAAGAGCGTATCCATAACTTTTATTCTACTTTATTTTGTGGAAATTTCGTAAATTAAAAGATCTATTGCCAACTTTTAACTTTTGAGTTGACCAAGTCTGGCCAAAATTCGGCGAGGCATTTGAATTCAATTTTCCGCTGCGCCGGGCATTGGAGGATTTGGGCGGTGTTTCAATTTAAGGCCACCCAGCCACCGCTTATTTCCGAAGCAAACAACGCGTCAATGATGCGCATGTTGCAAATCGCATCGTCCAGGCCATAAGGCAGCGCCACTTCACCGCGCACCGCCCGTGAAAACGCGTCGCCTTGCAAGGTGTACTGGTCGCACGGGGCCAGGGTTTCAACCGCAACGGCCCGCCCACCGATGACTTGGCCATCGTCGATAAAAATCCGCATAGCCTCACCAGGTGGCGCATTAAAGGGGATTTCCATCTCCAGGCGCTTTTTCGTACCAATGGCCTGCACCCGCTGGAAGGGCGCGGCTTGGGTCGACACCGTGAAGTCGAGTCGGCGGCCGTCACCAAAATCAAGCAGCGCACTGGTCAGCCGGTCTGTCTTGAAAACCGGATCACGTTCCACCAGCGCCATCACGCGAGTCGGCTCGGCATCGAACAAAAACCGCCCGGCCGCGATGGCGTAACAACCAATGTCATACAAAGCACCACCGCCGTTTTCTGGTTTGTTGCGAATGTTGGCGGCGTTCTGGTTGTTGTAACTAAAGGCCACCTGAACGGTGCGCAATTCACCCAATTCGCCCGAGCGCACGAGCTCGCGCGCCCGCAGCCACTGGGGGTGAAAGCGCACCATGAAGGCTTCCATGATGTGTACCTGGCCCGGCCCGGTGCCCGCCACTTCGCGCACTTGCGCCGCCTCTCGGGCGTTCAGGGCGAACGGTTTTTCACACAGCACATGTTTGCCGGCGCGGGCGGCTTTGAGCGTCCATTCGACGTGCAGATCATTGGGCAATGGGTTGTAGATGGCCTCGATGGTGGGGTCGGCCAACAGCGCTTCGTAACTGCCATAGGCCTTTGGAATGCCGAGTTTGTCGGCCCAGGCTTTTGCTGAATCGAGGCTGCGCGAGGCGATGGCATCGATGCTGCACATCTGGCCCCTTTGCATCGCCGGGATGACTTTTTCCCACCCGATTTTGGCGGTGCTGAGAACGCCCCAGCGGACTTTGCCGGCCATTGTCTAAATCGCCTCGTTGAGCAGGTTTTCAAGCAACTCCTGCCGGCCCGATACGGGCGCGGTATCGACATTGCGCGCCAACGCGCGCTCGGCCAATCCATCCAGCGATGCCGTTTTACCCATGATCTGCTGGCCCAGTTCACCCTGCCAGCCCGCATAACGCTCGGCAACGAGTTTGGCAACCCGGCCATCCTTGATCATCTTCTCGGCGATCAGCAGGCCGCGTGCGCACACGTCCATCGCGCCAATGTGGCCGATGAACATGTCGTCGGGCTCAAACGACTGGCGTCGCACCTTGGCATCGAAATTAATGCCGCCCTCCTTGAGGCCGC
This sequence comes from Rhodoferax sp., assembly GCA_031417575.1. Classification (GTDB taxonomy): domain Bacteria; phylum Pseudomonadota; class Gammaproteobacteria; order Burkholderiales; family Burkholderiaceae_C; genus JANYCG01. The sequence continues at coordinate 27,918 of JANOVW010000084.1, forward strand.
CGCCTTGCATGATGAGGTACAGGGCCAAGGCGGTTTCGGGAATGTTGTTGGGGAACTGGTCGGTGTCCCACTGGCATTGCATGTCGCCCCGGTTCATGTCGACCGACCCGAAGATACCCAAATCGATGGCGGTGGCGATTTCATGTTCGAAGCTGTGGCCCGCCAAGGTGGCATGGTTGGCTTCAATGTTCACCTTGACTTCTTTCACCAGGCCATGGCGCTCGAGAAAGCCATACACGGTGCCCACGTCATAGTCATATTGGTGTTTGGTGGGTTCGCGCGGTTTGGGCTCGATCAAGATGGCGCCCTTGAAGCCGATCTTGTGTTTGTACTCCACCACCAGGTTCAAGAAGCGGCCCAGTTGGTCCATCTCTTGCCCCACCCGGGTGTTGAGCAGTGTTTCATACCCCTCGCGTCCGCCCCACAACACATAGTTTTCGCCACCCAGTTTCAGTGTCGCGTCCATCGCTTGCTTGACCTGCAAGGCGGCCAGGGCAAAGATTTCCGGATCGGGGTTGGTAGCAGCACCCGACATGAATCGACGGTGGCTGAACAGGTTGGCAGTACCCCACAGCAGCTTGACACCCGTATCTTGCTGTTTGCGGGCCAACACGTCGACCATCTCATGCAGGTGGTTCACGCTATCGCGCGGGGTCGCACCTTCGGGGGCGACATCCCGGTCATGGAAGCAGTAATACGGTGCACCGAGCTTGCTGAAAAATTCGAACGCCGCGTCTGCCTTCAGGCGGGCCGCAGCCATGGGGTCGGCGGTGGCAATGGCCTGTTGCCATGGGCGCTCAAATGTGCCGTCGTAACCAAAAGGATCGAACCCGTTCCAGCTGAAACTATGCCAATAACACGCTGCAAAACGCAATTGCTCTTGCATGGTTTTTCCCAAAACAAGCTTGTTTTTATCATACCATTTAAATGACAATGAATTTTTTGAACTATTGCCTTGGAATTGGATTGTATTTATGCTATTGAAATATGACATAATTAGATTGATATTTATTTATTTAAACAATAAAAAGAATTAAAATTATAGTTTTTTTACGCAACACTGCCACCGGCCAACATTCGGTTTTCGGCGATCAAGCTTCTGAATAGAGACTGCGAAACCGCTGATATCGCGGTGCCAGCACATTCGCCTCTTGGGCCTGCGGCGCGTAGGTCTGGTCAACGTCGGGGGCCTCACAAACGGCGTGCAAGTCACCGCCGTCTGCCAACCAGCCCAGGCGCGCAGCACCCAAGGCGCCCCCCGCCGCCGAGCCACTGTGCGTGACGATCTGAACGTCCAGGACGGACGCCAATTGTTGCGCCCACATGGCGCTTTTGGCCCCGCCGCCCACCAGCGACAACTGGTTCACCGTACAACCGGCCGCACGCAAGGCCGCCAACCCGTCCTTCAACCCAAAGGTGACCCCTTCGATCACCGCGTAGGCCAGGCTGGCGGCATCGGTGTCGTGGCTCAGGCCGTGAAAACTGCCGCGTACCTTGGCACTGTTATGGGGTGTGCGTTCGCCGCTGAGGTAGGGCAAAAAAATCGGTGCGTTGCTGCGTTCGGTCAAGGTCAAGGTACCAGCCTTGATTTCCAGTTCGGATTCTGTTGCTGCGCCCAACAAACGGGTGGCCCAGTGCAGGCAGCTGGCAGCCGACAACATGACGCTCATCTGGTGCCAACGCTGCGGCACTGCGTGGCAAAAAGCGTGGGTCGCACTGGCCGGATTAGGAGCAAAGGAAGGTGTCACCACAAACAATACGCCGCTGGTGCCCAACGACAAAAACCCCTGCCCCGGCTCAACGGCACCCATGCCGACGGCACTGGCGGCGTTGTCGCCACCACCACCTGCAACCACGATGCCGGGTTTCAGGCCCAGCGCCAGCGCGACGTCCGCACGCAATACGCCGCCGGCTTGGCTGCCTTCTGCCAAACGCGGCATGTGGCCCTGGTTCAGCCCGCAAAGCGACAACAACGCATCGGACCATTCCCGAGCCTCCACATTCAACCAACCCGTGCCACTGGCATCCGACAAGTCGGTAATAAATTCTCCCGTCAGTTGGAACCGCACAAAATCTTTGGGTAGCAGCACCGTGGTGACCCGCGCGAAAACGTCGGGCTCATGGCTGGCCAGCCAGCGCAGTTTGGGGGCGGTAAAGCCGGGCATCAGGAGACTGCCGGCCAGTTGGGAGGCTGTCGGCAACTCGTCCATCATCTGCACACACTCCTGGCTGGCACGTGTGTCGTTCCACAAGATCGCCGGGCGCAAAACCTGGTGATGGGCATCCAGCAGCACGGCACCATGCATTTGCCCGGAGAGACCGATGCCGCGAACCTTGCCATACTCCAATGGGTGCGCCTCGCGCAAACGGCTCACCGCTGTTTGGGTGGCTTGCCACCAATCTGCGGGGTTTTGTTCACTGTGTCCGGGGTGAGGGCGCGAGATGCCCAGTACAGCACCGGCCGTGCCAACTTGCCGATGGTCTGCAGCCAACAGCAGCACTTTGACTTCCGAGGTACCCACGTCAATGCCCAGGTACATGGTTTACTCCAGCAAAAACGCTTCGTCTTCAGCCCAACACGGCTCCATCACCGGCGACTGCCTAGCCCCGGTGACGCGCCGCGCTTGCATGGGGCGTAGCTGGTCGTGTAACAACAGTGCGGCAGCACCTACCGCAG
>JANOVW010000085.1:0-4415 GCA_031417575.1 Rhodoferax sp.
GGTTGCGCACGGCGATCACGTCCCCGCGCGAAAAATCACCCTCGACCTGCGTCATGCCAATGGGCAGCAGGCTTTTGCCTTCTTGTAGCACTTTGGTGAAGGGCGAGTCGATTGGCACCCTGCTGGTTGCGCCTACCCAAAAAAGCCAGGCCCGCAAACGCTGGATGTCAGACCACCTGCAGCTGCGCGGTGCCGTGCAGGTCGACGCCGGTGCCGCCACCAAAGTGCTACAAGAAGGCAAAAGCCTGCTGCCCATTGGCATGACGCAGGTCGAGGGTGATTTTTCGCGCGGGGACGTGATCGCCGTGCGCAACCCAGCAGGTGAGGAAATTGCGCGCGGCTTGGCCAACTATTCCAGCCCCGAGGCGCGGTTGTTGTGCCGAAAAGCCTCGGGGGAGATTGAGAAACTGCTGGGTTACGTCGCCGAGCCCGAGATGTTGCACCGCGATAACCTGGTGCTTAGCCGGTAATTTTTAGCCCGAATCATGGGTTTTGCAGAACTTCCCGGCGCTTTGCCAGGGGCGTGCCAACGGTGCTTCAAGGCCTTTTGAGAGCACGAACGATATCCGCCACCGAACTGGCCGTCGCGCTGCGGCCTTCACAGGCGCCTTGCCGGGCAAAGGCCAGTGCGTGGCGCGCCGTGTTGATATCAGTCAACGGCCTCCATTGGGGGTTTTGCACCAGGTTCCACTTCCCGTCTGAAGATTGCCGGGCGTAGGTGATGAACTCGCCCACTTCGCAGCGCAGCCCTTCGTACATGACATTGCTGGCGCCTGTGGCGCTGGTTGCCACGATCACGTAACGCACTGTTTTTGCAGGACTGAGGCTGATGCTGGCCGGGTCGATGCCAAACTTGAGTGACATGAAGAGCGGCATGTCCAGCGCCAGCAGTTTGTCCTTGGAAAAAACCGGTGGCGGTGGAACGGTTTCATCGCGCGGATCAATTTCAAGTGGTTCCGCGTTTTGCGCAAAAGCGCAGTTGCCAGCGCCCAGCACGGCGACCAAAATGCAGCCTGCAACGACACCCAAACCGGTTGTGTGTGCCCGAATCAAACGTCAATACCGGTTTGCGGATCTGGCTCAAAACTGCCGCCCGGGGGCAGCTCGAACCCGCTTTTCAACAAGCCATGGGGCCGCGACGGCCGCAGCGGGAAACGGTCTTCGTTTTGCGCATCATGCAGATGGTCGCTGGCAGTCGGATCGTTCGGGTCGCACCCTTCTGCAGGGGCATGATCGCGCGAACGCGCACCCTGACGCAAATAACGCGTGCGAATGTCATGGCGGGGCAAATAGCGCGAGAGCTCGGTCAGCGCCATCTCATACACGCCACGCTTGAACTCCACCACCATATCCAGAGGCACCCAATAATCGTTCCAGCGCCAGGCATCAAACTCCGGGTGATCGGTGGCGCGCAGGTTCAAATCCCAGTCGTGACCGGTCAACTGCAACAAAAACCAGATTTGCTTTTGGCCCTTGTAATGGCCGCGCGCGTCGCGCCGGATGTAACGGTCAGGCACCTCGTAACGCAACCAGTCCCGGGTGCGGGCAACCACGCTCACGTGTTCGGGCTGTAGCCCAACCTCCTCGTGCAGTTCGCGGTACATGGCCTGCTCGGGTGTCTCCCCCCGGTCAATGCCACCCTGTGGAAACTGCCACGAATGGGTACGTATGCGTTTGCCCCAGAACACCTGATTCTTCTGGTTCAGCAGAACGATGCCGACGTTGGGCCGAAAGCCGTCCCTGTCAAGCATAATCAAACCCCAATTTTTAAACTGAGTCGATTATGCACACAGTAGCCTGCCGCACAAGTGCAAATACCGCTGTGGGCTGGGCCTTTTCGTTGGTTACGGTGTTTTGACGATTCGTTGATTGTTTTTTCTTTTTCACGTCGCGTTGCTGAATGTGTCGCTCCATACGACCTGCAGCACGTGCCCAACCCCGAGATATCTGCCTCATGAAAGCGTCCCGATTTTTTATTTCCACCCAAAAGGAAGCACCTGCCGATGCGGAAGTCGCCAGTCACAAGCTGATGATGCGCGCCGGCATGATCAAAAAGCTCGGTGCGGGCATTTACAGCTACATGCCGATGGGCCTGCGGGTAATTCGCAAGGTCGAGGCCATCGTGCGCGAAGAAATGAACCGCGCCGGTGCCGTCGAACTGCTGATGCCGGTGGTGCAACCCGCCGAGTTTTGGCAGGAAACCGGGCGTTTTGAAAAAATGGGGCCCGAGCTTTTACGCGTGAAAGACCGGCATGACCGCGACTTCATCATCCAGCCGACCAGCGAAGAGGTGGTGACCGACATCGCGCGCCAGGAGATCAAAAGTTACAAACAGTTGCCGCGCAATTTTTACCACGTACAAACCAAGTTCCGCGACGAGCGCCGCCCGCGTTTTGGCGTGATGCGTTCGCGCGAATTCATCATGAAAGATGCCTACAGTTTTGACCGCGACCTGGAAGCGGCCAAACTCAGCTATCAAACCATGGCCACGGCTTACCGCGCGATCTTCGACCGCTTTGGCCTGCGTTACCGCGCCGTGGCGGCCGACAGCGGTGCCATTGGTGGCGACCTCTCGGAAGAGTTCCAGGTGATTGCTGCCACCGGCGAAGACGCCATCGTTTATTGCCCCGCCAGCAACTATGCGGCGAACATGGAAAAGGCCGAGGCGCTGGCCCCGGCAGGCCCACGCTCGCCCGCGATGCAGGTTCTGACGAAGACACCCACACCCGGCAAGTCCACTTGCGCTGACGTGGCCGAGTTGCTCGGTGTGCCGCTCAAAACCACGGTGAAATCACTGGTGTTGGCGACCGACGACAAAGACAAGGCAGGCGAAATCGTCAAAACCACAGTCTGGCTGCTGCTGCTGCGCGGCGACCATGACATGAACGAAATCAAGGTCAACAAAGTGGCTGGTTTGGCGGATTTCCGCTTCGCCACGATCGCTGAAATAGAAGACCATTTCGGTTGCAAACCGGGCTACCTGGGGCCTTTGAACCTGAAGAAACCGGTCAAATTGGTGGCTGACCGTGAAGTCGCTGCCTTGTCCGACTGGATTTGTGGCGCGAATGAACCCGACTTTCACGTCACTGGCGTGAACTGGGGCCGCGACTTGCCCGAACCTGCCGTGGTAGCCGACATCCGCAATGTCGTCGAAGGCGATTTGTCGCCCGACGGCCAAGGTGTTTTGGCGATTGAACGGGGCATTGAAGTCGGCCACATCTTTGTGCTCGGCACGAAATACAGCGAGGCCATGAAGGCCACGTTTCTCGACGAAAACGGCAAACCCAAACTGATGGAAATGGGCTGTTACGGCATCGGCATCACGCGCCTGCCCGCCGCGGCGATTGAGCAAAACCACGATGACAAAGGCATCATCTGGCCTGACGCAATCGCCCCGTTCACGGTGGTCCTTTGCCCGATTTCACCCGATCGTTTCCCCGAGGTGAAAGCCGCCGCAGATCAGCTGTATGACACACTGATCGCGGCTGGCATTGATGTGATTCTGGACGACCGCAATGAACGCCCTGGCGCCATGTTCGCCGATTGGGAGCTGATTGGCGTGCCGCACCGGGTCACGCTGGGCGACCGTGCCCTGAAAGAAGGCCAGGTCGAATACCAACACCGCCGTGACGCCACCGCCACCAAGGTAGCGCTTGGCGACATTGCGGCTCTGCTGGTCGCCAAACTCACGGCCTAATCCACGCCAAACGATTGCCCGCATTGCTGCCACCCAAAATATCAAGAAGAAATGGCCTAATTTATATATTGGCTGCCCATGGAATGCTTCTTTTTTCAGAGCAATCATGGGCCGGTGGCCAGCTCGAAGAGCCCTTGGTGGACTCGGTTCGCACAGCGCTCAGTTCCGCCGTCAACAACCAGGCGCCGCCAGTGCCCGAGTTCAGCGACACCGAATCGCGCCTGGCCTACCTGCGCTGGTTGGGTGCCATGAGCGAACGCCTGAAAAAGAAGAAGCCCGACTGGGCGACCCGCAAGGAGTTTTTGCAAACCGTCTGGTACGAAAGCAAACGCTCCGGGCTGGACGTAGCCCTGGTGCTGGGGCTGATCCAGGTCGAAAGCAACTTCCGCAAATTTGCCGTGAGTTCCGTGGGCGCGCGTGGCTACATGCAGGTAATGCCGTTTTGGACGCGGGTTTTGGCCAACGATGACGTGGTGAAGGGCGATGCCTCCAAACTCTTCCACATGCAAACCAACCTGCGCTTTGGTTGTGTCATCTTGCGCCATTACCTGGACCGCGAAAAGGGCGATTTGTTCATGGCGCTGGGGCGCTACAACGGCTCGCGTGGCAAAGCGCCTTACCCCAACGCGGTTTTTGGCGCAAAAAAAACCTGGGATTACAACCCAGGTTCGTGAGGAGGCCCAAAGGGAAGGGCGATCATTCCATTTCCAGATCATTT
>JANOVW010000086.1:0-9608 GCA_031417575.1 Rhodoferax sp.
GTCATTTTGCTCTCTGAAATGGGCAGCATCGTGCTGGCCGGTCCGATGTTCGCCGCGCTGCGCCAACAGTACCCCGGCGCGACACTGCATGTCTTGCAACTCAAGCGCAATCAGGAAGTGGCCAAGCTGCTGCAATTGGCAAAACCTGAAAACTTTCATTCGCTGGATGACCGTTCGGGCATCGGGTTGCTGCAAGACATCTGGCGGGTTTCCCGCGCCATGCGGGCCTTGCCGCTGGATGTGGTGATTGACTGCGAACTGTTTTCACGCATCAGCAGCTTGATGGCTTTTGTGGTGGGTGCGCCCTTGCGGGTGGGTTTTACGCCGCATACGCAGGAGGGGTTGTACCGGGGCAGCCACATCAACCGGGCCATTCCTTACAACCCGTATCAGCACATCAGCAAGCAATTTTTGTCGTTGGTTGATGCGCTGAACCTGCGGGGCCCAAACCCAGGCAGTGCCGGCATGCCACGCAACAAGGCCGCGCCGATCCGCGATATTCCGGTGCAACCCGAACTGGCAGTCGATTTTTCAGCCGCCGAGCTGCAGGATTACCAGCAACAACTGGTCGCCAGCCACCCCGTCGTGCAAGGCCGCCAACTGGTTTTGCTGTACGCTGGCGGTGGCCTGCTGCCCGAACGGGCTTGGCCGGCTGCGCATTACGCCCGTGTAGCCCAGGGCCTGGTTGAGGCCGGGCATGCGGTGGGCTTGATTGGCCTGAAAGAAGACGCTGATCTGGCGCAAGACCTGCAACGCCAGGTGGGCAGCCCGCTGTGCATCAACCTGACCGGCTACACCGGTTCAATCCGCGATTTGCTGAAGCTGTTTCACGCCGCCAAGTTGCTCATTACCAACGATGGCGGGCCGGGCCACTTTGCCAGCCTGACACCGATTCGCACCTTCGCTTTTTTTGGGCCGGAAACCAGCAAGCTCTACGGACCATTGGGCAGCCAATGGGGCCATCGTTCCAGCACCTATGAATCAGGCATTGCCTGTTCGCCCTGCCTCTCCGCCTACAACCACCGCCAAACCTTTTGCGATGGCGACAACCAGTGCCTCAAACGTATTGCGCCGGATCCGGTGCTGGCCGACGCGCTGGCCGCCTTGGCCTGATTACGGCCCGGCAGGCGACAATTGAGGGATGAGTTCTGCCACCGGTTTGTCTGCCCAACTGGTCACGCTGATGGCGTGGCTGACAAAATTTCGTTACCTTAAATTCGGCATGGTCGGCGCCAGCGGCACCGTCGTGAATATTGCGGTGCTTTATGTGGCGCAAACCTACTGGTTTGACACGGTTCAGCCCGAGAAAATACGCCTGGGCCTTTCGTTGGCTCTGGCCATCCTGATTGCCACCCTGAACAACTTCACCTGGAACCGCCTGTGGACATGGGCTGACCGACGCGAGGCGCTTTCGATTGAAATGGGGGCACCCCAGGAAGCGCTGCCCAAGCGCCTGGCGGTGCAATTTGGCCGCTATTGCATGGCCTCGTGGTTTGGCATGGCCTTCCAGTTCGGTGCCACGATCTGGTTGGCGCAACACATGGATTACCGCCTGGCCAACATCGCGTCGATTGTTCTGGCCAGCGTCATCAATTTTCTGGCCAATGACCGGTGGACGTTTCGAATAAAAGGTCAAAAGGCGCAAAAAGACCGTACGGATCCGGTGAACCCCACATCCGGCCACCGGTGAAGCCTGGCGTGAGACCGACGATGTCCATCACAAGCCCCAAGCCCCTGTCGTCAAGCCCGATCGGATCGACAGGCCTTTGGGTCAGTGTGCTGTTGTTGGCGGTTGTCATTTATACCTTCGGCCTGGGTGGCCAATACATCCCCACCAATGGCGATGAATTGGTGTACGCCCATATTGCGCGCCTGACGGCCGCCTCGGACCAATGGCTGCCGCTGGTGTCTGATTTGCACCAGATGCGCAACACCAAACCGCCCTTGCTGTTTTGGCAAGCCATGGTGGCAGGAGATTGGGGCCAGCACTGGACGCTGGCGGCGCTGCGCTTGCCCAGCCTGCTGTACACGCTGTCAACCGCCGCCTTGATCGCCTGGGCGGTGTTTGGCATCAGCCAAGACAAGCGGCGCGCCCTGCTGGCGGCCTGCATTTACCTGGCGTTTTTCAGCACCTTCCGATATGGCCGGCCTTACCTCACCAGTGCGCCCGAGACTTTTTGGTTGTGTTTGCCTGTTTTTTTTATATTTCTAGGTATATTTAAGCAAAAAAGCCTGATTTTTGACACAGTAATTGCACTAAAAGCTATTCAAAAAGTAGCGTTTTTGATCATTATTGGATTGGTTTTAGGTATAGGTTCAACGTACAAGTCATTTGCACTCATCGCCCCGGCCGCCGCTGCGATCTGGTTGGCGTTGGTGCTGACACGCCAAGTGTCCAGCTTCAAAGGGCTCGTTCTGCTGAGCCTGCAACTGTCACTCAGTGTGCTTGTGGCAGTGGGCGTTTTTGCACTTTGGTTTGTGCTGGACCCCGACCCAGCCGCTGTCTGGCGTGAATTCGTGGTGGGTGAAAACGTGGGCAAGATGAGCGACAAGGTCGGTTACTGGCATGAAGCCGTGTATGGCGGCGGCTCCAGCCTTTGGGCACAGGCGCTTGCGTATATTGAAAACGCCGGCCTTTTGGCGTTTTTGGTGGTCGGTTTGGCGCTGGCGGGCTTCAAAAACCGCCAGTCTATTTTTAGTTATGAGGGTGCTGGTGTTTTGGCCAGCTGGAAGTCCTGGCCTCCTCATGTATCCGTCTTGCTGGCTTGGCTGCTGGTGTGGTGGCTGGTGTTTATGTTGCCCAGCCAGCGCTCGGCCCGTTACGTGATACCGGCGATGCCAGCTTTGGCCATTGTGATGGCGCTGGCCTGGCATCAAATCGGGCGCGGCTGGTTTTTGGCCAGCGGGTTGTTGATCGCCATCATGGCGGCTGTTTTGGCCCGTATCGGGTGGGTGATGCAATCCTTCCAGATCGCCACTGCACTGGAATTCGCTTGCTTGGTGCTGGGCTTGACAACCGTATTGGTCTTGCTGGCGATCAGCCTGGCAAAACCTGCGCAAACCCGCGTATGCACCCTGGCTGCCAGCTTATCGGTGCTGGGCTGTTTTTCATTGACAGTGGCACCGCTGGATGGCCCGTCCGGGCGGTACAGCCCTTTGGTTCAAGCCGCTTGGCAAGGCAAAACCCTGGCGGTACCGAGCAATTTCAATGCCCAATGGGAACGGTTTGAGTTTTTGCTGCCGGGCAACCGCATCAAGCCGTTTGAGATGGCCGCCATGAGCCGTGCCGATACCTCACAAGCTCTGCTGGCCGAACTGCTCCAAAACTACGATGGGGTGGTGTGGGGCCATGCTGAACTGGATCAGGCTCAACCCGTTTGCCGACCACAGTGCCACGTGGTGGCCACGCGTTGGGTGGTGAAAGAGCGGCACCAGGCGGGCGACATCACCCGCGCCAACCTGTGGTCGCTGAGCTGGTTGTTCAGCCGCGAATGGCTGCTGACATCAAAACCGTGATTTGATTCTGCGATACCCCAGCTGCAGTGAACGTGCCAAAAGCACCATCCACAACCAGGGGTCAATCAGGGCATCAAACACATTGCCACTGGGCAAACGCGTCAACGCAAACAGAGCCAACGCTGCACAGGCCAGTTGGGCATCGCGGCGGCTGGTTTCACTGCGGGCGGCCAGCCAAACCAACAACGCGACTGCCAACAACAGCCCAAAGGCGAAACTGCTGAAACCCCATCGGTACACCGAAAACGGCAGCAAAATAAACATGTCGGCCAGCAGCACGGCCCCCAGCACCATCGCCAAAGCCCTGGCACTGGTCAAACCCGGTTCGCTGACTGCTTGCGAAGGCCCCTGCCCCATGCTTGCCCCTTGGCGCGAACCGATGAAAACAAAGCCCGCGCAAACCAATAGCGTGACATGGCTGGGTTGCTGAAAAGCCAACCCCAGCCACCAAGCGGGTGACCAAGCGCCAGGCAGCAACACCCACAGCACCGCCAATACCATCGCTGCGCAACGCACGCCGCGCGGCCGCCGCGCCAGCAGCCTGGCGGCCAAACCGGCCAAAACAATACCCCACACCACCGTTTGCGCCCACCGCACCAGCGTCAAGCTTGGCAACACGGGTGTGTTGGTTGAAAACCAGGGCGCAAAAAAAGGAAAGGTCTCCAAAACGGTTTGCATCATGGCGATTTTTCCATCACAAATTGCTGCCAGGCAATCCGCGTGCGGTTTTCGGTGTACGTCACCCACAGGCTGTTGTCTGCCCAAACCAGCGCCGGGTAAGAAAACTCCGCGGCTCGGGTTTGCAGGCCTTTGTCGCGGCCATGCCCTTCGCTGAGGGTCACCGTGTCACCAGCGGCCAGCGTGTTGACGGGAACCCAATCCACGCCATTGCCCGATTCGCTCAACTGCAGCACCTGGCGCGAGCGCGGTGAGCTGTTGTGCGCCAGCATGAAGTGCCACGGCCCGATCGTGGTGGCGGCAACGGCGGCATCCGGGTTGATGAGATTCAGTGCGCGCAGGTCGCGCCAGTTTTGGCCGCCATCGCCCGTTTGCACCACCGCGATATGGCCGTCCACGCGGTTGTCTCGCATCAAAGCCAGCCAATGCGCGCCATTCAGCGCCAGCAGGGTCGGTTGCAACACTGTGCGCCGGTTTGACATGCGCGTCATGCCCTCAAACCCGCCATGGGCATCAAACCGCAAGGCCACCGGGTACTTCACACCCAGCTCGAAATACACCGGCAACACCATGCCGCCATCGGCCAAAGCAAGCGGCGCGCCCCGCACCAAATGGCTCACGTTCCACCACCACGCCAATGGCAGCAGCCGGGGTTGGGCAAAAACCAGTTCGCTTGCGGTGCCAGCTGCGGTAGCGCCAGCGGTGCCGACGACGACTTGGGGCGCCACCTGGCGAACATGCAGCACCCGGCTGGCTGCCCAGCCGCCGGGGCCAGTGGCCACAACGAACAAATGCACCCGCCCCGTCGCATCGAGCCACGGCACCGGGTTTCCCAAACGCCGCAGGCCCAGCCCCAGCAAATCGCCCATCTGGTGGCGGTTAACGACGAAGGTAGCGGCGCTCCACTGCTGGCGGCTGCGTTCAAAACACGAAGACGCAATTTGGACATCTGCCGCACTTTCACGCTCACCGGCAAACCAGTAGGCCATGATGGCGCAGCGGTGGCCCGAAGGCATTGCCAGCAAGCTGCTGGCGTGGGCCGCAGGGGTTTGCGGCGGCATCGGCAACAGGCCCTGGCTTTTGCGAACCCAGCTGCCGCCAGGCGCCAAGCTGGGTGCAACCACCGGTGCGGCCGCCGCAACGGCTGGCAGTGCAGCATGTGGTGCCGCCTCCAACCACACCAGCGCGGCAAACAGCAACAGGGCCAACGCAGCGCTTTTGGCTTTTCTGGCGCCTACGGCTCCTCCCAGTGCGGCCAAGGGTATCACTCGGTGCCTTGCAACAGCACCCACAGCACGATGCCCACCTGCAACACGGCATACGGGTAGGCAACCGTCGGGCGCAGGCTGTTGGCAACATAGGCCCACAAGAGCTTGAACCCGCCGGGCCGGGTTCTACGCCATTCGGAATGCAGCTGAAAGGCCATGTGGACATCAGGTACCGCCGCCGTGTCAGAAAGCGCCACCGGTTCAGCCAGGTTGCGTAAGCCGGCTTCGACGCGCAGGATACGCGCACCAATGCGGGACTGAAAGGTGCGCCAAATGCCTTCTTGCAGCCATAGGATTGCCAACACGACGCAAATCAAAACCGGTGCAAAACTGGTCAGCAACCCAACAGCCGCCGTCACCACCGCAACCAGTTTGATGGTCAACCCGCCCCGTTCATACTGCTCGAAGGTGGCTTGCAAGGTCGCCCACTCCTGCCGTAACCCGCTTTCCTGCCCGCTTGGGCGGGTGTCATTGCTCATTCGTTTGTTCTCCAGCTGTGTCAGTGGACAATACCCATGCACCGAGTCTATCGCCGCAAGGCCCACCATTTCTCATTTCATGCACCGCACGATTTTCGATACGCCTGTTGTCAACGTTTTTCTGCGCGGGCTTTCAAAGCTGGTGCTGGCACTTCTGGGTTGGCAGATAACCGGCAATTTGCCACCCAACGGCCAAAAAAGCGTACTGATTGCCGCGCCCCATACCAGCAACTGGGATCTGCCCTTTACCCTGATGACCGCCTTTGTGCTGCGCTTGAACATCTACTGGATGGGCAAGGAGCAAATTTTCAGGCCGCCGTTCAAAGGCGTCATGATGTGGCTGGGGGGCATACCGGTGCAACGTGAAAAATCCAACAACCTGGTGGCCGCCTCGGCACAAGCCATTCAGGTTGCAGATGGCCCGGTGCAACTGATCGTGCCGCCCGAAGGCACCCGCAGCGGCACACGCGTGTGGAAAACCGGGTTTTATTACATCGCGATGCAGGCCCAGGTACCGATTGTTTTGGCCTATATGGATTACGAGAAAAAAATCGCCGGCCTGGGCCCGGTGTTTCAGCCCACCGGCGACATTGAGGCCGACATGGCGGCCATCAAGGCGTTTTACCCGCCGTTCAAGGGAAAACACGCCGACCGGTTTAAGACCTGAAAGGGTTCAAACTTACCCTCAGGCCGCGACATGTTCATGGAACCGCGCATTGATTTGCGCCATGGCCTGCTGCGCAAGGCGGTTGCCATACTGGCTGACCACTTGCCCCGCCGCCTGATTGGCCAACCATGCCGCCTGCGCATGCGAGTAGCCCTGCGTGGCGGCGTAGAGGAAGGCGCCTGCAAACATATCGCCTGCGCCATTGGTGTCGACGGCTTTCACCTGGGCCGCTGGCACCGGTGTGATTTGCCCGTTTTCAAGAACCAGGCAGCCCCGCGCGCTGCGTGTGAGGCAGACGGTTTTCGCAAGCGGGCTGAGGCGTTGAACCATGTCGCCGATGTCTTGCGTGCCGCACCAGGTTTGCGCCTCTTCCTCGTTGCAAAACAGGTAATCAATACCGTTGCCAATCATGGCTTCAAGGCCGGGGCGGCAAAAATTAATCATGCTCATGTCGCTCAGGGTGGTGGCAAGTTTGATACCCGCCGCCTGGGCGATGACGCGGCCTTTTAAGGCGGCATCCAGCCCGGTAGGCGAAGCGGCGAGATACCCTTCCATGTAATACACCTTGGAAGCAACCAGCGCGGTGCCATCCAGCGCGGTGTGGTCGATATCTGCCGTGGCACCCAAAAAAGTGCTCATGCTGCGTTCGGCATCGGGCGTCACCATCACCATACATTCACCGGTTTGGCCAATGCCGCCGTAGTGGGCGAGATTGGCAGGCGTAAGGTTGCTGTCCACCCCACTGGATTTCAAATCGGCCACGTAAAACTGGCCCAGATCATCGTTGGCGACGCGACAGGAATAAAACGCCCTGCCGCCCAATTGCGCTAATGCGACGATGGTGTTGCCTGCCGAGCCACCACCACTTTTGCGCGCGTGAATGCCCTGCATGTGCGCCAGCAGCTCGGAACGGCGTGTCGCATCAATCAGCGTCATGTGGCGCTTCTCGACCTGCATGGCGCTCAGTTGTCCGTCGGTCACTTCGTATTCGGAATCCACCAAGGCATTACCGATGGCATAAAGGTCGTAATGGGTCATGAAAAGTCGGGCTCAAGCTGATGTGTTTTGTAAAGCTTGTGAGTGTATCGGCTGGCCGCTGATCAGCGTTTGCGGTTTTTGAACGCTTCCATGTAGCGTTGTGGCTCGCCCGTTACAAATGCCTGGCCGAATTCAGGCACGGTGGCTTCAATGGCGGCATCAGGCGGCAGGCTCTGCCAGCTGCGCATCAGCCTTTTTTGCTGGGCCAGGGCGGCTGCGCCAAACCCGGCCAGGCGCTCGGCCAGATGGCCGATACGCAGATCCAGTTGGTCGGGTTCGGAGACCTCGTGCACAAAACCCCATTGCAACGCAGTGGCAGCGTCGATGTTTTCCCCGGTCATCAGCAGCCAGGTGGCACGCGACTGGCCAATCAGCATCGGCAGCAACACCGCATGAATGACGGAAGGAATGCCCACCGCTACCTCTGGCATGCCGTACACGCCGTTTGCGCTGCTGATGCGCAGGTCACACGCGGCTGCCACTTCCAGGCCACCGCCCAAGGTGTAGCCCGAAAGCCGCGCGATGACGGGTGACGGGAAGCTGCGTACGGCTTCGCACAGGTTTTTGAGGCGGGTGATGAAGGCTTCGGCGCTGGGCTGCGTGAGCGCGGACATTTCATAAATATCGGCGCCGCCGATGAAGGCCGTGTCGCCCGCGCCGCGCAGCACCAGCACACGCACGTCGCCGCGCTGCTTCAAGGCGTCAATAGCGGCCGTCAACTCCAGAATTGCCGGGGTGCCCACGATGTTGAGCTTTTTGGCATTGCGCAAGGTGAGCGTGGCGATACCGTTGGTGCTCAGGTGGGTCGTGGTGTGATGGGTTTGTGCCGTTTGGGTCATGGTTTCAAGTATCGCAATAAATGTGCGCCATGTACTGACCCATGTGCGCTATCGAACAGACCGAACGCTTTCGGGGCTCAAGAATGCGGCAAGACCCGGTTGGTGGGTTACGGCCCGATCCACTTCATGAAAGCAAGTTATGTTCACCACTCAAAGAAACACGGCCATGTGCCGCATCAGCCCGCCGGATTCCGGCAGTTTCAGGGGTCAGCTCCGCCTGGTGGCCACTGCGGTCTCAGTCACGCTGCTGTTGAGCGCATGCGGCGGGGGCGGGGGTGGCGGTGCTGCACCTGCTGCACCTGGGGCACCTGGGGCACCTGCTACACCTGCGGCACCTGCTGTTGCGCTGGCAGCCGAAGGCGGTTGGTCAGGAAAGACGGCGGGTGGCGTTGAATTTGCCTTCCTGGTTCTGGAAAATGCCGAAACCTGGAGCGTTTCGATTGGTTCAGACATGGGTCTGCTGTCGGGCAAGACCGTCGTTGACGGTTCTGCGGCAACCATCACCGGCACATCATTTTCGGCGGGCAAGGGCGCGATTTCAACGGCAGCCGGGTTTACGGCGACCGTTGTGCCCAAGACCTCGCTCAATGGTGTGCTGACTGGCGGTTCAACGGCTCTGTCGACCAAATACGATGTGGGTTACGACGAAACACCGCCGTCCCTGGCGACGACCGCCGGCACGTACGCCGGCGTTGTTGGCACGCTCAAGACAGCTCCGACAAGTTTCAATCTGACTTTATCAGCCACAGGCGCGATAACGGCGTCCGCTGGCGCTTGCTCCATTACCGGTAATGCCAAGGGCCGCCCTTCAGGCAAGGCCGTATTCGATGTCACCTTGGCACTTGCCGGGACCTGTGATTTTTCCAGCGCGACGGGCGTCATGGTGTTCGATTTAAAAAACAAGGGGACCATTTTCATGGCGATGAATCCTGCCAAATCGGATGGCATGGTATTTATAGGCAATAAGCCTTAAATGCCTTCACGCCATACATTCACCTGAAATCCCGGCTCGCGGTGCCCAGGCGCCCGAGCAGGGGTGTGAGATCTTGCAAGTGGCGGGCAATAAGGTGACGCACTTCGCCTTGGCCTGCCTGAGCCTTGTCACCACTGCCATCGTCGCGCT
>JANOVW010000087.1:0-3631 GCA_031417575.1 Rhodoferax sp.
GCAGCTGCACTTGGGTTTGATTTTGGGTTTGCGCCTGCACGCCAAGGCATCCCGCCAAGAACACAAAAACCCACAGCCGAGAAAGCAGCCCCGCTGCCAGAGCAGACGGGGCGCTTTTGCTCGCCCTGAAAACAGGTGCGAATCGGGTCACTTCTTGCCGTAACTCACACGGTAAATGGCACCGTTGTGATCGTCGCTGATGAGCAGGCTGCCGTCTTTCATCACCATAACGTCGGCCGGGCGGCCCAGGTAGCCATTGTTTTCCACCAACCCGGTCAGGAAGGTCTCGGTTTTGCCGATACCGCCTTTGCCGTCAGGCCAAGCCACCATGATGTCGGCCGCATACTTGTTGGTCCGATTCCAGGGGCCATGCCGGGCAATGAAAATGGCCCCTTGGTACTTGGCGGGAAACATTTTGCCGTTGTAAAAGCGCATGCCCAACGGTGCCGTGTGAGCACCCAGCTTCAGAGCCGGTTGGGCTACGCCCTCGCAACTTTTCCCCCATCCAAATTGAGGATCGACAAAATCGCCCTGATGGCAATACGGGAAACCAAAGTCGGGGACGCCCTTGGCATTTTTCGCCACCCGGTTGAGGGTGTCGTTGGGCAAGTCTTCGGACAGCCAGTCACGCGAGTTATTGGTGTACCAAAGTTCGCCCGTTTTTGGATGGAAATCAAAACCAACCGTGTTGCGCACGCCCTTGGCCACCACCTCAAAGCCACTGCCGTCGAGGTTCATGCGGTTAATGGTGGCGAATTCAGGCTTGACGTCGCACACGTTGCAATTGGCACCAATGGAAACGTATAGTTTGTTGTCAGGGCTGATCTTGATGAACTTCCAGCCATGTGGGATCTCACCGGGCAGCTTGTCATAAATCACCTTGCCCTTGCCGATGTTGCCAAGGTTGGCTTCAATGTTTTCAAATACCGTAATGTCTTTGGGGGTGGCCAAATACAGGTTGCCTTTGTGGTACTCGATACCGCTGGGCAAAAAGAGCTTTTCGGCCAAGGTCTTGACTTCACGCTTGCCACCGTCGTTGGTGATGGCATACAGCTTGCCCGCTACAAACAAAGAGCTAACGAATACCGTGCCTTTGTCGCCTTCACGCATGCTGCGCGCATCCAGAATATCGCTGGCATAGACCTCTACTTTAAAACCCGGCGGCAGCTTCATCTTGCTGATGGGCAACTTGTCAGCTGGCGTTGGCACAGGGTAAGAAGGCACCGGCGCCATCTTGGCAGTGGCATCACCTTTGGGTCGCCCTACGGCCCAAAATGGTTCTTCTGCCGGCTTGTCTTGGGCCCAGCCCAAACTGGCCCAACCCATGCCCAAAGCCACGGCCAACAGCGTTGTCGGCCTCTTTAATCGATTCATGAATGGCATCCCGATTTCTCCTCTGGTTATTCCGCCTGAGCAGTGGCGGGTGAACTGGCGGTTCGGCAACCCTCATGCGGCGCTGCCAGAATCGCCAGCGTTTGTAGCATTTGGTAAGGCACGGGTCAAACTCGATTTGTCGCCAAAAGCAACCGTTGCAGTCCAACGTAGACAAAACCGCGTTGATCGCTTGATGTGTGCCGCCGCCCTTAAAATGCCAGGCAATTGCTTGATCACTACAAGCCCTGGAGCCTCCCATGATTCGCCTGTCAGAGCTCAAGTTCCCGCTTGACCACACGCCCGAAGACCTGACCACCAAAACCTGCCAAACCTTGGGGATTGCCCCGGCGGATATGCGGCAATTGCAGGTTTTTAAACGCAGCTACGACGCCCGCAAGACCCAATTGCTGGTGGTTTACATCGTGGATGTGGCGCTCACCAGCCAAGCCGTTGAAGCCAATGCCTTGCGCCGCCTGTCCGGCAAACCGCACATCGGGCCGACACCCGATCTGGCCTATCAACCGGTTGCTCAGGCCCCAGCTCACCTGCCGCAGCGCCCTGTGGTGGTGGGTTTTGGCCCCTGCGGCATCTTTGCCGCTTTGTTGCTGGCACAAATGGGCTTCAGACCCATCGTTTTGGAGCGCGGCAAAGCCGTGAGAGAACGAACCCAAGACACCTGGGGCCTGTGGCGCAAAAATGTGCTCAACCCCGAGAGCAATGTGCAATTTGGCGAGGGTGGCGCAGGCACGTTTTCAGATGGCAAGTTGTGGAGCCAGATCAAAGACCCCAGACATCTGGGCCGCAAGGTGATGCAGGAATTCGTCAAGGCCGGTGCGCCCGATGACATCCTGGTCGAATCACATCCCCATATTGGCACCTTCAAACTGGTGAAGGTGGTCGAGAACCTGCGTGCGCAAATCATCGCGTTGGGGGGTGAGATCCGGTTTGAGCAACGCGTGGTTGATGTGCTGCTGGACGCACCCGGCGTTTCAACAACTGCAGAACGCGGCCGAACCCGTCAATTGCGTGGGCTCACCGTCTTGAACGTCGCCGACGGCACCCAGTACGAATTGCCTTGTGACAACGCGATCTTGGCGCTGGGCCACAGCGCCCGCGACACCTTTGCCCTGTTGTACCAGCGTGGCGTATTTGTCGAAGCCAAACCCTTCTCCATCGGTTTTCGGATTGAGCACCCACAGGGCCTGATTGACCGTGCCCGCTGGGGTCAACATGCCGGACACCCACTACTGGGTGCGGCGGAATACAAGCTGGTGCATCACGTAGAAAGCGGCCCGGGCAAAGGCCGCAGCGTGTACAGCTTTTGCATGTGCCCCGGCGGCACGGTGGTCGCCGCTACCTCGGAACCGGGGCGCGTGGTGACCAACGGCATGAGCCAGTATTCACGCAATGAACGCAATGCCAATGCCGGCATTGTGCTGGGCATCAACCCGGCAGATTACCCGACTACTGCCGCTGCCTTTCAGGCAACATTTGGTGATTCGGTAGACCCGCAAAAGCGCGCCAATGACGCCTTTCATCCGCTGGCCGGCATCGTCATGCAGCGCCAGCTGGAATCCTACGCTTACGTGCTCGGCGGCGGCACCTACGAAGCGCCGGGGCAACTGGTGGGCGATTTCATGACGGACACCCACTCGACCACGCTGGGCAACGTAGTGCCCTCTTACAAACCGGGCGTAAAACTAGGCAACTTGGCCAGTGCCCTGCCCCACTACGCGATCGCTGCCATCCGCGAGGCGCTGCCCGTGTTTGGCAAAAAAATCAAAGGGTTCGACATGCCAGATGCCGTTCTGACTGGCGTGGAGACACGTACCTCAGCCCCGTTGCGTATCACGCGTGGCGACGATTTTCAGAGCCTGAACGTCGCTGGCCTGTACCCGGCTGGCGAAGGTGCGGGTTACGCGGGCGGTATTTTGTCAGCCGGGGTCGACGGCATCAAGGTTGCCGAGGCGGTTGCCAAACAGATTACCGGAAAAACCTGACAATCCAGCCCGGGCAGCCCAGCCGGTGCCCGTTGCAACTGTTCCCTATCCAACTGCTCACCATGAACGAAACCTCGATCCACAGCTACATCCCCGCCGAAGGCCATGGCCTGCCACATGACCCGTTTAACGCCATCGTTGGGCCACGCCCGATTGGCTGGATCTCCACCCGCAGCAAGGCCGGGCAGGTAAACCTGGCACCCTACAGTTTTTTCAACGGGTTCAATTACATTCCACCCATCGTGGGCTTCAGCAGC
>JANOVW010000088.1:0-3646 GCA_031417575.1 Rhodoferax sp.
TCTCAAGACCCTGTTTGGATTGCTCACGCCACGCCAAGGGCGCGTGTTGCTCAATGGCGGAGACATTGGTGGCGCCGACCCCAAATCCTTGTTGGCCAAAGGCGTGGCCTTCGTGCCGCAGGGCCGCAATTTGTTTCCCCAACTCACGGTGATGGAAAACCTGGAGCTGGGCGGTATCACGTTGGGTCAAAAAATCACCAAGGAACGTATTCCGGAAGTCCTGGCCCTGTTTCCGCGTGTGCAACAGCGTATCAACAGCCAGGCCAGTGCATTGTCGGGTGGTGAGCAAAAGCAACTCGAGGTGGGGCGCGCCTTGTTGCTGCGACCCAAAGTGCTGCTGGTTGACGAGCCCTCAATTGGCTTGTCGCCCATCGTGGTTCAGGATGTCTTCAAACTGCTGCGTAAACTGGCAGACCAGGGTACGACGGTGCTGATGGTGGAGCAAAACGTGAAAAGCGCCCTGAAAATGGCGGATGAGGCGATAGCCCTGGAATCGGGTCGGTTGGTGCTTCACAAGCGCGCCGATGAGTTGCTGGCTGACCCGAATATTGAGCGTCTGTTTTTGGGTGGTGGCCATGTGCCGGGTACCGCGCAAGAGGTAACTACGCAGGCGGGCATCCCCGCATAATCGGACGGCATTGACTCAGGAGAAACGTGCATGGGTAATACAGCAGGTGGGGCAAAGGGTGAGGTAAAGGCTGATGCAGTCGTGTCAGCTGCGCGCGAAGAAATCAGCGAAGGCAGCAATCCCTTGGGGCTGGACGGCATTGAGTTCATCGAATATGCCACGTCCAAACCACAGGCCTTGGGTCAGGTGTTGGAAACCATGGGTTTTCGCCCAATCGCCAGGCACCGTTCCCGCGAGGTTTTGTTGTACCGCCAGGGCAGTATCAACATCATCGTCAACGCCTACAGCCGTGGCACCGAGCTGTCTGAAAAACCGGTCATAGCGGCAATTGCGCTGCGCGTGCGAGATGCTGGCGCGGCTTACCGGCGCGCGCTGGAGCGCGGTGCCTGGGCCGTTCCGGTTCAGGTGGAGGTCATGGAGTTGAACATTCCCGCCGTACATGGCGTGGGAACCAGCCGCATCTATTTTGTTGACCGCCACAAGGAATTTTCAATTTACGACGTTGACTTCACGCCGATTCCCACGGTTGATCAACACCCGCCGGCCGTAGCAGGACTGCATTTTTTTGGCATTGTTCAGTACATTGGCAACGATCGCACAGACGATTGGACCGAGTTTTACAGTGCGTTGTTTGGCTTCACCGCCTTGCCCGCCGAAGAACGTTTTGGCATTCTCCCCAAAGGGCGCATCCTGAAAAGCCCTTGCCAGAATTTTTACCTTCAATTGATCGAACCAGAACCGACCGTGCTGGATGTTGAAGATGACGAGTGTTTCCAGCGCCTGGGGTTGGGTACGCCCGACGTTGCTTCTACCGTCACGCAGCTCCAGCAGCGTGGTGTCGAATTCCTGGCCGCCAAAAGCAAAGAGGCTCAGGCGCGGGGTGCCCTCACACGCACGGTGATGGGCAGCGTGATGTTTGAGCTTGTCCACGACGAACGCGCGTGAAACACCATGAGTCAATTTGAAGGCAATATTGATGATTTCGGGATGGACACCATCACGCTGGCTGGCCCGCTCAAGGCCAAGCTGGATGCCATCAAGGGGGCTGGGTTCACCCAGGTGATGCTGTTGGCGCGTGATTTGGTTGGTCATCCGCAAGGGTGGCGCGCGGCCGTGCAGGAAGTCAAAGACAGCGGCCTGCGGGTAACCGGGTTCCAGGTACTGCGTGATTTTGAAGGCCTTTCAGGTCATCTGCATGATTACAAGATTGACATCGCCAAATCGATGCTCGAGATGTGCCATGCACTGGGTTGTGGGGTCATGCTGGCCTGCTCGTCCACGTCAACCCATGCATCAGGCGATACCGCCACCATTGTCAAAGATCTGCGCAAACTGGCCATGTTGGCCATCACCAAAGATATCAAGATCGCCTATGAAGGCCTCTCCTGGGGCCGCACCATCAATGAGTTCCCGCAGGCATGGGAGGTCATCTCGCTGGCCGACATGCCCAACCTGGGGCTGGGTTTTGATTCGTTTCACATGTTCGCCACCAAAACACCTCTGGATGACCTGGAGTTGGTTGACCCCAACAAGATATTCCTGGTGCAACTGGCCGACTTCATGTGGAATGAAATCAAAACGGTTGAAGAGCGCATCAGCACGGCCCGAACTTTTCGCGTGTTTCCGGGCGAAGGTGTGCACAGTGAGGCGGTGGCCGCATTGACATTGAAGCTTCATCAAATGGGCTATCGGGGCGATTACAGCTTTGAGGTTTTTAATGACGATTACCAGGGCATGCCGCTGGAGACTGTTGCGCAACGGGCGCGAAAGTCTGCCCTGTGGCTGGGCGAAAGCGTGTTGCGCCGGTCTGTTCCGCTGCCGAATCAACTGCGTTTGCGCCGTTAGTTATGTTGGGGACGGTAAAGCGATGAGCCCGGTTCCGATCATCGAGATTGACGAAAAAGAAGTCGAAATCAGCGCTATTCGCGCACAAGGCGCGGGTGGGCAAAACGTCAACAAAGTCTCCAGCGCCATCCATTTGCGTTTTGACATCTTGGCTTCCAGCTTGCCGCATGATGTCAAGCTGCGGTTGTTGGCATTGCGCGACTCCCGCATCACCCTTGAAGGTGTTTGGGTGCTCAAGGCCCAAAACCATCGTACACAGGATGCTAACCGGCTGGATGCCTTTGCCCGATTGCACGAATGGGTCAATAGCGTCGCTATGCCGCCCAAAACCCGCCGTGCCACCCGGCCCACGCAGGCATCAAAAACCAGGCGCCTGGACGGCAAAACCCGCAGGGCCGAAACCAAAACCTTGCGGGGCAAGGAGTTTGACTGACGAAAAGGATTCAATATGCTCCCTCCATCCGATGCGCTTCAAGGAAAAGTAGCGCTGATCACAGGTGCCAACACCGGTATTGGCCTGGTCACGGCCAGAGAGTTGTGCCGGGTTGGCGCCAGGGTATTCATGGCATGCCGGTCAACCGCATCGGGTGAGGCGGCCGTTCTGGCCGTCAAAGCGGCTGTACCCCATGCCAAAGTGGAATTGCTTTCGCTGGATTTGGGCGACCTGGATTCGGTCAGGCGTTGTGCGGCAAGTTTTTTGGCGAAGGGCCTTCCCCTGCATCTGCTGGTCAATAACGCTGGATTGGCGGGCGGCAAGGGCATGACGACCTCAGGCTTCGAGCTTGCGTTTGGCACTAACCATATCGGTCACTTTTTGCTGGTTCAGCTCTTGCTTGATCGATTGAAGGCGTCAGCGCCTGCCCGGGTTGTGACAGTAGCCAGTCGGGCACACTACCGTGTCCCTGCGTGGGATTGGGATGCGTTGGAGAAGCCAACGAAAAGCCTGACAGGTTTGCACGAATACGGTGTTTCAAAATTGGCGAACGTCTTGTTCAGCGCCGAACTGGCAAAGCGCTTGCAAGGCACCGGGGTAACAACTTATTCCGTGCATCCTGGTGTGGTCGCCAGTGATGTGTGGCGTTCCGTGCCATGGCCCATTCGCCCACTGATCAAACGCTGGATGATTACCGTCGAAGAGGGGGCGTTGACAACGCTGCATTGCGCTACTTCGTC
>JANOVW010000089.1:0-9604 GCA_031417575.1 Rhodoferax sp.
CTGGCCCGCGCCAAAATCTTGATAGGAATCATTGATGACGGCCATTTGGTGGCCGCGCTCGCGCAGGGCCTGCACGGTGGCGGCGGGCATGGTTTGTTCGACGTTGATTTCCAGCCCCTGATTGAAGCGCCAGCGTGGCCCATCGCAGGCGGTTTGTGGGCTTTGGCCGTAATCGAGCATGCGCACCAGGGTTTGCATGTGGCCCTGCGGCTGCATGTTGCCGCCCATCACGCCAAAACTCATTTGCGGCTGGCCGCCTTTCGTTAAAAACGCCGGAATGATGGTCTGGAAAGGCCGTTTGCCGGGTGCCACAACATTGGGGCTGCTGGCATTCAGGCTGAATCCGTGGCCCCGGTTTTGCAGGCTGATGCCAAAGGTGGGTTCCACACAACCCGAGCCAAAGCCCATGTAGTTGCTCTGGATGAAGCTGATCATCATGCCGCTTTCATCGGCGGCGGTGAGGTAAATGGTGCCGCCCTTGACTGGATTGCCCGGTGCGAAGGGCTGCGCTTTTTTAAGGTCGATCAATTTCGCACGCGCGGCCAGGTAGGCGTCGTCGAGCATTTGCGCGGGGGTGACCTCCATCGTGCGGCTGTCGGACACGTAACGGTAGGTGTCGGCAAAGGCCAGCTTCATGGCTTCAATTTGCAAGTGTTGCGTCTCGGGGCTATCGGGCGCAAAACCGCTGATGTCGAACTTCTCCAGAATGCCCAATGCGATGAGTGCTGCGATGCCCTGCCCGTTAGGCGGGATTTCATGCAGTTCATACCCGCGGTAGCTGCGGGCGATGGGCGTGACCCAGTCGGCGGTATGGGCAGCAAAATCAGCCACGGTGTGAACGCCGCCATGGGCTTGCGAGAAGCTCGCCAAAGCCTGGGCAATTTCACCCTTGTAAAACGCCTCGCCTTTCGTGGCAGCAATCAACCGCAAGGCACGCGCCGCTGCCTTGAACTGGAACAACTCGCCGATATTCAAGGCCCGGCCACGTGGCAAAAAGGCCTGAGCAAACCCGGGCAGGTTTTTGAGTTCTTCAACCGGAGCGGCCCACTTGCCCTGCACCACGGGGGGCACCAGGTAGCCGCGCTCGGCAATGTCGATGGCCGGGGCCAGCAAATCGGCAAACGGCAGTTTGCCAAATCGATCACTCAGCGCCACCCAGCTGCTCACTGCACCGGGAATGCTGACCGAATCAATGCCGCGTTTGGGCGGCGTTTTGGCATCGGCCCCGTATTTGCCGGTGAAGTAGTCGCGCGTCCAGCCCGCAGGTGCTCGGCCCGAGGCATTGAGGCCGTGCAGCGCTTTGCCGTCCCACAAGATGGCAAAGGCATCACTGCCCAGGCCGTTGCTGACGGGCTCGCAGATGGTCATCACTGCGGCTGCCGCAATGGCGGCATCTACCGCATTGCCGCCCTTGTGCAACATGGCAAGGCCCGCTTGTGCGCCCAATGGGTGCGAAGTAGAGACGACGTTGCGGGCAAACAGCGGGATACGGGGCGTGGGGTAGGGGTTGTTGTAATTAAAGTTCATGGGGTCGGCCAACTCAATCAATGGTGATCTTGCGTTCGGCGATGATTTTTTTCCACTTGGCGGCATCCGCCTGCACCATTTGCGCAAACTGGGTGGCATTGCCACCCACGGGCTCAATGCCCAGCCGGGCCAGGCGGTCTTTGATATCGGCATCCTGCAGCACTTGCTGCACTGCTGCACTCACTTTGTCGCGGATATCGTTGGGCAAACCTTTGGGGCCATACAAGCCAAACCAGGTGTTGGATTCAAACCCCGGCACCACTTCAGATATAGCGGGCAAATCAGGCGCCAGAGGCGAGCGTTTGGCCGAGGTAACGGCCAGCGCTTTCAAACGGCCATCACGCACATGGGGCAAGCCGGTGGGCAGCGAATCAAACATCACATCGAGCTTGCCGCTCACCAAATCGGGAATAGCCAGGGCCGTACCCCGATAAGGAATGTGCACGATAAACAAACCGGCTTGGGCCTTGAACACTTCGGCTGTGAGGTGAACGATGGTGCCGTTGCCGCTGCTGCCGAAGTTGAGGCGGCCCGGGTTCTTGCGGGCGTATTCGACCCACTCCTTCACCGAATTGGCGGGGGCCGAGTTGGGCACCAGCATGATGGAAGGCGCATTGCCGACATGGCTGACCGGTGTGAAATCGGCCTGCGCGTCATACGGCATTTTGGGGTTGAGCGCCGGGCCAATGCTGTGCGTGCTGCTGGTGGCCAGCAGCAGGGTGTAGCCATCGGCCACCGATTTGGCTACCAGGTCTGAACCAATCGTACCGCCCGCGCCGGGGCGGTTTTCTACCACCACCGACTGGCCAAGCTTGTCGCCCATTTTGAGCGACAGCACCCGGGCGAACAAGTCAGTTGCGCCGCCTGCCGGGAACGGCACGACCAGGCGTACCGCTTTGGCCGGGTAGGCTTGCGCCCAAGCGAGGGAAGGCACCGCTGCGGCGCTGGCTGCAGATTGGAGGAGTTGTCGTCTTTTCATTAACGCATTTTGTCAGGCTTTGAACACCCGCTTGTGCAAGCGTCGCAAAGACCACCACACCCCCACCAGAACCACCGGAATCGCCAATGCAGCGGATGTTTCGGGGCTGAGCGGCCAGCCCAGCGCCTGTGCCCCTTTGGCCAGGTAACTCACCAAGCCAACGATGTAATAGGTGATCGCCGCCACTGACAGCCCTTCGACAGTGGATTGCAGTTTGAGTTGCAGGCCCTGGCGATCATTCATGGTGGCCAGCAAGGCCTGGCTGCTCTGCTGCTGTTCAATTTCTACCCGCGTGCGCAGCAGGTTGCTCATGCGCGACACGCGTTGCGAGAGCGCGTCTTGCCGGCGCGCCGCCCACTGGCAGGTGCTGCGTGCCGGGCTCAAGCGCCTGTCCATGAATTCGCCAAAGGTTTGCAGCCCGGCCAGGCGCGATTCGGCCATGTCGGCAATGCGTTTGTCGATCAGTTCAAAATAAGCGGCACTGGCCGAAAAACGCGAATGGGTGGCGGCGTATTGGCTCTCCACCTGCCCGGCCAACTGGGTGAGGCGGTCCAACAGCAAGGGCTCATCGGCCCGGCTGGCGGTGCGGATGGCATTGGCCAGTTGGGCCAACTCATTCTCGGCAAAGGCCAGAATCGCAGTGGCTTCACGCGCGGCGGGCAGGCCCAGCAGCGCCGCCATGCGGTAGGTTTCGATCTCGAGCAATTGCTGTACAAGGCGGCCCATGCGCCGTTGCGTCATGCCACCGGCCAAAAACACCATGCGCGAAAAGCCGTCGGCATGCACGACAAAATCAGAATACACCTCGCCATGCCCGTCGGCCACGGTGGAGGCGACCAAGGTTTCTTCGCGCAGCACGTGTTTCACCAAAGATTGGTTGGCAAAACTCTTGGTCGGCATCAGCCACAGGTGAAGGCTGGCCAAGCACTGGCCTGGCAGGCCCGCCAGCCAGGTTTGCGGCACTTCCTGCAGGGCGGTGGGGGGTTCCTGATTGCCGAAGCCATCCGACTGAACGGCACGCGAGAACGTCCAGGCGACAAATTCAGTGTGCATCTCCCAGCGCAGGCGAAAACTTCCGAAATCAAGCCGCACGTGGGTCAGTTGCGCATCGGGCGCAGGCAGGTGGTGGTCCCGCAACAGGCCAGCCAGATGGGCGCGGCTGTCGTCGCGCTGCTGCGCTGTGCAAACCATCACCACGTGCGAAACAGCCAGCGGCGCTTGCATGGCCTCGGGTGGCCGGGCATGGATTTCATTGTGCAGCGCCAGGCGTTGCGGATGGTTTTGAAACGGCATAAGGGGCATGATGATCTGCATTGTGCCGTGCCACCAAAACAAACGGCACCCGAAGGTGCCGTTTGGGTTCGACGCTTACAGGCGCCGTAGCTGATTTACGGGGACGTGAATACGCCGACCTACTCTTCGACGAAAGCTTCCTCGCGTTTGCTCTTTACCGCAGGCAACAACACGATGATCACCAAAATCGCAGCAGCGATCAGCAGGCCAGCTGACAACGGCCGTGTCACAAACACTGACCAGTCGCCGCGCGAGAGCAACAAGGCCCGCCGCAGGTTCTCTTCCATCATCGGCCCCAAGATAAAGCCCAGCAGCAAAGGCGCCGGTTCGGCCCCGATTTTGATGAACCAGTAACCAATCACACCAAAAATGGCCACCAGCCAGATGTCAAAGGTGTTGTTGTTGGTGGAATACACACCAATGGCGCAGAACAGCACAATGGCCGGGAACAAGAAGCGATAAGGCACGGTGAGCAGCTTGATCCACATGCCGATCAGCGGCAGATTCAAAATAATCAACATGGCGTTGCCGATCCACATCGAGGCAATCAGGCCCCAACACAGCTGTGGGTTGCTGGTCATCACCTGCGGGCCGGGCTGGATGTTGTGGATGGTCATGGCACCGACCATCAGCGCCATCACGGCGTTGGGCGGGATGCCCAGCGTGAGCAAGGGGATGAACGAGGTTTGCGCGCCTGCGTTGTTGGCCGATTCAGGGCCTGCCACACCACGGATGTTGCCTTTGCCAAATTCGATTTCACCGGGCTTGAGCTTGACTTTTTTCTCGATGGTGTAAGCCGCAAAGGCCGCCAACAAAGCGCCGCCGCCCGGCAAAATGCCCAACAACGAACCCAGAGCCGTGCCGCGCAACATGGCTGGCCACATATGGATAAAGTCCTCCTTGGTGGGCATCAGGCCTGTGACCTTGCCCACGAACACATGACGTTCCTCGGCGGTTTTGCCCAGGTTCATGATGATTTCGCCATAGCCAAAAACACCCATGGCAATGGTGATGAAACCAATACCGTCCGTAAGTTCAGGTATGTCAAAACTGAAGCGCGCCACGCCGGAGTTCACGTCCGTGCCCACCAAGCCCAAAAGCAGACCCAAAAGGATCATGGCAATCGCTTTGAGCAAAGATCCCGACGCCAATACCACGGCACCGATCAAGCCCAACACCATCAATGAGAAATACTCGGCCGGACCGAACTTGAAAGCTAATTCCGTCAGGGGTGGTGCAAAGGCTGCTAGGATCAAGGTGCCAACAGAACCCGCAAAAAACGAGCCGATACCGGCAGCAGCCAATGCCGGCCCCGCCCGACCCTGCTTGGCCATGGCATGCCCGTCAATCACCGTAACAACCGATGAGGCTTCACCGGGCAAATTGACCAAAATGGCTGTGGTGGAACCGCCGTACTGGGCGCCGTAATAGATGCCGGCCAGCATGATCAATGCCGCGATGGGTGGCAATGCATAAGTGGCAGGTAGCAACATGGCAATGGTGGCGACCGGGCCGATGCCGGGCAACACGCCGATCAAGGTGCCCAAGAGGCAACCGATAAAT
This sequence comes from Rhodoferax sp., assembly GCA_031417575.1. Taxonomy (GTDB): domain Bacteria; phylum Pseudomonadota; class Gammaproteobacteria; order Burkholderiales; family Burkholderiaceae_C; genus JANYCG01. Next base: position 5,363 of record JANOVW010000089.1, read on the forward strand.
GCGTACAGCAGGTTCTGCGCGGTAAACGCCACGCTGAAACCGAGGGACAGGTTATTGAGTAATTCCATGTGCAATGCTCCTTAACCAGTGATGAACGTAGGCCACACCGGAAACTGCAGCTTGAGCAGCACGATGAATGCGAGATAGCTGCCGATGGCCAAAATAGTCGACAGGATGAAAACCTCCTTGAAGTTGAAGGTATCCCCCGCTTTGCTGGCAATGAATGTCAGCGCGTAAATGCCGGCGATCAGGCCCATGGCAGGCAATTTGATGCTGGGCAATCCACCCAGCAAAATGCCAAAAACCAGGTTGGCGCCAATGATGTAGCAAAGGGGCCTCCAGGCGAATGAACCAATCAGGTCGCCACCGGTTATTTTGGCGCGCAACGAATTGAAAATGATGATCGCACCAAAAATGGCTAGCAAAACGCCCAACAACCGCGGGAAATAACCCGGCCCCATGCGGGCACCTGTACCCACGTTGTACTTGAGCGAGAAGTAGGCAAAGGCCGACCCCACTATCAAGAACATCAACCCGGCGTAAAAGTCTTTTTGACTTTTTATCTGCATGAATGTCTCCTAAAAAAAGCTTTCAGAGGGATTGTGCACGCGAAACGCCGGGGGGTTTGCTGTGGATTTCACCTACATGGTCTACTCAAAAGGGGCAAACCCTCTGGACACCAAGCCCCAACAAGCCGGTTCAGGTCAGTGGCGGTGTCGCAGCAATGACTTCGCCGATTACCGTGTGCCCCTCGGCCACTTGCAGGGCACCGGCCAAACGCAGGGGTCGCATGCCATCTTGAATGGCTTGGCGCTTCAGGTTGGCCATTTGGGGTTCTTTGGCCATTTTGAGTTTGAAGTTTTCACTCACCACCAGCAGTTCATACAAACCCATGCGCCCCCGGAACCCGGTCATGCGGCAATCCACACAGCCCACCGGCTTGTAGGGTTTGAAGCCGCCACTGATCGTCCACGGTGCCACCACCTCGGCCAGCGCTTCACGGGTAGTCTCGGTATCGGGGGCCTTGCACTGGTCACACAATGTGCGCACCAAGCGCTGCGCCAACACGCCCAGCAAGGTGGCGTTGATGAGGTAGGAGGGAATGCCCAGCTCCAACAAACGCGTTACGGCCGATGGCGCATCATTCGTATGCAAGGTAGAAAACACCAAATGCCCGGTGAGCGCTGCCTGCACCGCCATCTCGGCCGTGGCCAGATCGCGAATTTCGCCCACCATGATGATGTCCGGGTCTTGCCGCATCAGGGCGCGCAGGCCTTCGGCAAAACCAAAATCGAGCTGCGGCTGCACCTGGGTTTGGTTAAAGGCCGGTTCGATCATCTCGATCGGGTCTTCTACCGTGCTGACGTTCACCTCTTCGGTGGCAACCCGTTTCAGCGTGGAATACAGCGTGGTGGTTTTGCCGGAACCCGTGGGCCCGGTGACCAAAATAATGCCGTGCGGGCGCTTGACCAGCGTCTCCCAGCGGGCGCTGTCGTGGGCGTTAAAGCCCAGCGCATCGAGGTCTTTGACGGCGTTGTCAGGGTCAAAAATCCGCATCACCATTTTTTCGCCAAAGGCGGTGGGCAAGGTGCTGATGCGCATCTCGACTTCATCGCCGCGCGGGTTACGGGTTTTGATGCGGCCATCTTGCGGGCGGCGGCGCTCGACCACGTCCATACGGCCCAAAAGTTTGATACGCGCTGTCATCGCGGTGAGCACGCCCATCGGCATCTGGTAGACCGGGTGGAGCACACCGTCAATGCGGAATCGGATCACGCCTTGCTCGCGCCGGGGCTCCAGGTGGATGTCGCTGGCCCGTTGGTCAAACGCGTACTGCCACAGCCAATCGACCACTTGCACCACGCTTTGGTCATTGGCATCGAGTTGTTTGTTGCTTTTGCCCAGCTCCACCAGTTGCTCAAAACTGGCTCCGCCGCTGTTGCCGCCCGATTTGGCGGCCATACGCACCGATTTGGCCAGGGTGAAAAACTCGGCGGTGAATTTGTGGATGTCCTGCGGGTTGGCGATCACGCGGCGCACGGTGCGACGTGACTGGCGCTCTACTTCGGCGATCCAGTCGGTGACGAAGGGTTCTGCGGTTGCCACCACCACTTCCACCGCGGTGACCTGCACGGGCAAAATTTTGTGGCGCTCGGCGTAGGCGGCGCTCATCATATCGGCCACTTTGCCCACATCGACCTTCAGTGGGTCAATGCGCAAATAATCGAGCTTGCTGCGCCGCGCCATCCATTGCACCAGGGCCTCGGCATCGAGCGGCTGCTGATTGGTGGCACGGCGCATCGACACGCTGGCCAAGCGCACGATGGGGTGTTGCGAACTCTCGGCCTGCGAGCAGCGCGCAACGGTGCGGGCTGCCTCTTGTTCCGAGATCACACCGTCGACATGCAGCCAATGCACCAGGTGGCGCCAGTCAAGCGGGCCAGCAGGAATGGCGTTGAGGATGTTTTTGGTGGGCATGTTGAGCAAGGCGGTGGGGGCAAACAATCGCGGGTCAAAGGTGAGCCAGTTTAAGCGCCTTGGTAGCCACGCAGCAAACCGCCGTTTACCCTTTTTTACCCTTGGTTAAACGGCAGCAACCGGCTTTAAGACGCGCGCCCATTGGGGTGCAGGCAGCCCCCAGCGGGCCTGAATGATGTCAGCCTGTTGCAGGAGGGCGGCCCGTTTGAAGGCCACTGGCGCGCGATGCGCCAGCACCACGGTATTGCCTTCGCGGGTGGGCTTGAAGGCCCACAGGCAATCGGGCCCAAAGGCTTGCGCCATTTTGGCCACGCTTTTGCCAAAGCTGGAGGAGCGCCCAAAGAGGTTCACTGTCATGCAGCCGCCTGGCGTGAGCACGTTGCGGCAATCGGCATAAAACGCCGCGCTATCCAACACCGGCGCGGCGGCTTCGTGGTCATACAAATCAACCTGCAGCGCATCGACTGCGCCCTGCCACCCGGGTTTGCGGATTTCTGCGGATGCATCACCCAAAACCACCCGAAAGCGCGCCGTTTCTGCGGGCAGCTTCAACCAGCCCCTGCAGGCATGCAGCACTTGGGGGTTGAGTTCGACGGCGGTGGTTTTCATCTTCATCACCTTGTGGCAAAAGCGGGTGAGCGACCCCGCGCCCAGCCCCAACTGAAGGGCCTGCAACTGGGTTATTTTTTCAAGATCAGCGAACAGCAGCCAGGCCATCATGCGCTCGATGTATTCATGCACCAGCTGGTTGGGTGCATCCAGGTTGATGCTGCCTTGTATCCACTGCGTGCCCAAATGCAGGTGGCGCAATGCGCCCTCGTCCGAAAAATTCACTTCGGGCAGTTGGACAGCGGAGGTTTTCAAAAAAGAGGCCTTGGACAGAGGGGTTAAAATGACGACTTAAACGTCTATTAATAAATTTAAATACAATAACTTAATATTATTTAGTCATTTTTAATATTTTAACAGTAGCTAATAGTGCAATTAATACGAGAAAAATAAGCTATTTTAATTTTAATAACTTATTAAAAACAGATATTTTACAGTTTAACGTCTCTTTTGTCCCTATTTTCAAAGGCAAACCCATGAACATCGAAGTCATTTGGCAGTTTCTCACCACCCAAGGAGCCGATTTTGGCCTGAAAGTCGTGGGAGCCATTGCCGCCTGGATTGTCGGGCGCTGGCTCATTGGGTTGGCCCTGCGGCTGATGGCCAAGGCGTTCCAACGCGGCGGCAAGATTGACCCTACCCTTTCCAACTACCTGACTTCCATCATTTCGGTGGTACTCAACATCATCCTGAGTTTTGCCATTCTCTGCGATAGACAGAAAGCCGCAGTTGACGCGTTCACCATACGTCTTGGTGATCACCGGGTTCGTGTTCTTTGTGATACGGACACCGGCAACATCCGACCGAGTCACGGGCATCGCATCGGCATTGGTGTGATACAGAACAGTTTGGCGGTTCGACATCCCACAAAAAAACAGCGATTTATCAAGGGGTGGAAGATTTTTTCTTTTGGGACTTTTAAACCTCCTTTTCAAATCGTCGCACACCACCCTTTCTCCATCCAGGCTTCTCATTCCTATTGCGACTTTTTTTTGTTTGTCTGGCGAGAGGCAAAAACAGAGTTATGAATGACGCCTCCTCGGATACCAAGGTTCGCGGTCGCATCTACTCGGGCCAGTCGGACCGCTTGATTGCCGATGGAACAAGGGTTTTTTGTTATTCTCCCCCCTCCAATGAAAACACTGGGCAGAATGA
>JANOVW010000090.1:0-8781 GCA_031417575.1 Rhodoferax sp.
GCCTCGCGCGCGGATTGTGGCCGTGGCGCTCTCGGGCGCAGACCCGACCATCATGCTCACCGGCCCGATGCCGGCCGTGCGCAAGGCTTTGGCCAAAGCCGGCATGACGGTAGACCAGATTGACCTGTTCGAAATCAACGAAGCCTTTGCCGCCGTGGCATTGCGCTTTATGCAAGACCTGAAAATTCCGCACGACAAGGTGAACGTCAACGGCGGCGCCATTGCCATGGGCCACCCACTGGGCGCAACGGGTGCCATGATTTTGAACACCGTGATTGACGAGCTGCATCGGCGCCAATTGCGTTATGGCCTGGCCACGTTGTGCGTGGGTGGCGGCATGGGCATTGCCACAATTGTCGAAAGAATGTAATTTATTTATTAACTAAAAAGTACTTGTGAATTTACTGGCTATGGTTAGCGTATTAATTGCACAATAAGTTATATTTATTAGAGCATATTTGAGTATATTTAAATCATATATTAATGAAAAACATCAAATTATTGGTTTCTAACGAGTCATTTGGCCCCGTTGCCACGGTTACCTTTGACGAGCCTGACAGCGCCGTCAACACCATGAGCACGCAATGGAACGAAGACATGTCCGAGCTGGTGGCGCTGCTCACTGCTCAAAAGGCCAGCTTGAAGGGCATCATCCTTGCATCGAACAAGAAGACGTTTTTTGCCGGCGCCGATTTGAAGGGCACGATGCGTGACACCCACCCCGATGCCAAGGAAGTGTTCACCCGGATTGAGGGCACCAAGAAGAAGTTTCGCACCATTGAGTCGTTGGGCGTACCCATTGCCACCTGCCTCAACGGTACGGCTTTGGGTGGTGGTTTTGAAGTCGCACTGTTGGGTCATTTCCGCGTGGCGGTAGACGACAGCAAGATTCTGCTGGGCCTGCCTGAAGTGACCCTGGGCCTGCTGCCCGGCGCAGGCGGCGTAACCAAAATGACGCGCCACCTGGGCCTGCTGGCCGCCATGCCCTATGTGGTGGAAGGCAAAACCTTTTCACCTGCCGAAGCCCACGCCATGGGCCTGGTGCATGAGCTGGTGAAGGCGGGGCCCGAATCAGGCGCAGCCATGCGCCAGGCTGCACTGGCCTGGATGGCCACGTCGCCCACGGCCTTGCACCCGTGGGAAGCCAAAGACTACAAGGTGCCCGGCGGCACACCGTCAAACCCCAAAATCGCCTCGATGCTGTCGGTCGCCCCAGCCATGCTGAAGGCCAAAACACGTGGCCTCTATCCGGCCCCCGAAGCCATCATGTCCTGCATGGTCGAAGGCCTGCAGGTAGACCTGGACACCGCATTGCGCATCGAGTCGCGTTACTTGTCCAAGTTGTTTGTCGGAACCAACGCCCGCGCGATGATCACCACGTTTTTCAATATGAATTCGATCAAGGGCGGGCTCAGTCGCCCCAAACTTGATGCGAAATACAAGCCGCAGAAAGTGGGCATTTTGGGTGCCGGCATGATGGGTGCGGGCATTGCCTGGGCACAAGCGAGCCGGGGCATCAGCACCGTGCTCAAAGATGTTTCCAGCGAAAAAGCCGATTTGGGCAAAGCCTATTCGCAAAAAATCTCGGATGACCGCGTCAAAAAGGGCCGCATGAGCGCGCCCGACCAGGCCGCCTTGCTGGGCCGCATCCAGGCCACTGCCTCGGCTGCCGATCTGGCGGGCTGCGATCTCATCATTGAGGCTGTGTTTGAAAACCGCGACCTCAAGGCCACGGTAACGCAAGAATCCGAGCCGCAACTGGCGGCCGGTGGGTTCTTTGCCTCCAACACCTCCACGTTGCCCATCAGCGGCCTTTCCAAAGCCTCGGCCCGGCCGGAAAAATTCATCGGCATTCACTTCTTCAGCCCGGTCGACAAGATGAAGCTGGTCGAGATCATCCGGGGAAAACAGACGGACGACGAAACCGTGGCCCGCGCCTTTGATTACGTGCAGGCCATCGGCAAAATACCCATCGTGGTGAACGATTCGCGTGGTTTCTTCACCAGCCGGGTGTTTGGCACCTTTGTGATGGAAGGCGTGGCCATGTTGTCAGAAGGCATACCGGCTGCCGCGATTGAAAACGCGGGCCTGCAGTGCGGCATGCCGGTGGGGCCACTGGCCGTGATTGACGAAACCTCAATGTCGTTGAGCGTGCACGTGATGGAGCAAACCAAGGCCGACTTCGCCGCCGAAGGCAAACCGTATGTGGCGACTTCGGGCCAATTGCTGGTCGAAAAAATGGTCAAGGAAATCAAACGCCCTGGCCGTGCCGGCGGCGGTGGTTTTTACGATTACCCCAGCAAAGAAGCCGCCAAACTGGGTGCCAAAAAAACCCTGTGGACCGGCCTTGCCGCGCAGTTTGAAAAGCCCGGTGTGGCCTGGAACATCACCGACCTGAAAGACCGCATCTTGTTCCGCCAGTCGGTCGAAACCGCGCGTTGCCTGAGCGAAGGCGTGTTGACCAGCGTGCATGATGCCAACATCGGCAGCATTTTCGGCATCGGCTTCCCCGCCTGGGCCGGTGGTGCCATGCAGTTCATTTACGGCATGGGCATCGAGGCGTTCGAGAAGCGGGCCGACGAACTGGCCGCCCAATTCGGTGAAGGTTTCCGTCTGGCGCCTGAGGTTCGGGCCGCCGTTCGCCAATTTGAGCCGGTTTATTAAACGGATCGAGCTTTTCTGCCCATGACCTACTTTTCTGGCAAAGCCGTCGTCATCACAGGGGCTGCGAGTGGCATCGGGCGGGCGCTCGCCCAGCAAGCGGCGCAGGCAGGAGCCCAATTGTTGTTGGCCGACATCCAGGCCACTGCGCTTGAGGCGCTGGCTGGGCAATTGCGCGCCTCGGGCGCGACGTGCCATACCCTCGTGACTGACACCGGGCAAGAAGCCGCTATACAGGCTTTGGCCGAAGAATCACGCCGGGTTTTTTCAACCGGTGCCGATGTTCTGATCAACAACGCCGGCGTTTCGCTCGTCGTGCCGGTTCAAAACATGCAAACAACCGATGCGCAATGGTTGATGAACATCAATTTTTGGGGTGTGGTGCATGGTTGCCGCCTTTTCTTGCCGCAGATGCGCAGCAGGCCCGAAGCCGTTCTGGTGAATATTTCAAGCATTTTTGCGATGGTCTCCATGCCAACCCAAAGCATGTACAACGCATCCAAGGCAGCCGTGCGTGGCTTCAGTGATGCCTTGCGCGAAGAATTACGGGGTACGGCCGTGCGGGTGTTGTGCGTGCACCCTGGCGGCATCCGGACCAATATTGCCCGGGACGGCCGCAAGCTGGATGTCTCGTTGATCGCTGATAACCCGCAGACGATGGTCGATCAGTTTGAAGCACGTGCCCGCACCAGCCCGGAACAAGCCGCTGCCGTCATTCTGGCCGCCATTGCCAGCGGCAAAACCCGCGTACTGATTGGTGCTGACGCCAAGCTGCTTGATGGGCTGTTCCGCCTGTTTCCAACGCGCGTGTCACCCTGGTTTGCCACACTGGTTGAAAAAATGCGCAACCGGGCCACCGGTTGATGCGTCACGGAGCGCCGGGTGTCTGCGCCGCCAATTGGCCCAATTCGGCTGACAACTGCGCTTTTTGAATTTTTCCCAGCGCCGTTTTTGGCAAAGCATTGACAAACACCACGCGCTTGGGGTGTTTGTACCGCGCGAGTTGGCCGTGTAGCAAGGCCAGCACACCCTCGGCGTCGAGCCGCGATCCATCGGCCCGAACGATGGCCGCCACTGCCACTTCACCCCACCGCTCGTCCGGCAGGCCCACCCCAGCCACCTCGGTGATATCCGCGCAGTTGACCAGTACATTTTCAATCTCTGCCGGGTAGATGTTTTCGCCACCCGAGATGATCATGTCTTTGCTGCGACCCACGATCCAGTAGAAAACGTCAGCATCGCACCGCGCCAAATCGCCGGTATGGAACCAGCCGTTCTGAAACGCCGGATTTTGCGTGTCCCGCCAATAGCCGCGCATCACATTGGGCGCGCGAACCCAAATCTCGCCGACTTCTCCCGTGGCGACCTCAATACCCGCCCCATCAACCAGCCGCACCTCGACATTCAAACCGGCCTGCCCTGCACTACCGGGGTAACGCATGGCATCATGCTGCCGCAGGTAGATGGATACGGGGCCGGTCTCGGTGCTGCCGTAAACCTGGCAAACCGGCACACCCCTTGCGTGGAAAGCCTCAATCAGTGAAAGCGGGATGGTCGACGAACCGGCATTGAGCAATCGCAACGACGACAAATCCGAGCTGGCAAATTCGGGGTGCCCGATCACGGCACGCAAGGTGGCGGGCACCAACAGGGAAACGGTAGGCCGCCGCGCGGCAACATCCCGCAACCACTCGCCGGGCTCGAACCGAGCATGCAAGGTGACCGTGGCCCCGCAGACCAAGGCCGGCAGCGTCTGAATGCACAACCCGCCGACATGAAACAAAGGCAGCGCCGTCAGCACATGATCTTCCGCCGAAAAACCATGGGCGTGCTGTGAAGCGAGGCAATTGGCTGCAAGGCCGGCCTGGGTATGCAGGGCACCCTTGGGAAGACCCGTGGTGCCTGAGGTGTACACCAACAGCAAATCGTCCGTGCCGTGCAGCATTGGATCCTCATTGCCATCCCCGAGTTCGTCTTGCGCGGCGGCACCCATGCGGGAGGTGAGTTCCTGCGCCGCGGTGTGATGAACCGCATCCGACACCAGCAAGCTGACCTGTGCGCGCTTCAGGATCGCCCATTGCTCGGTATGCGACAAGCGGTAATTCAGCGGCAGCAAAATGCCGCCGATCCGCGACAGCGCCAATAGCAGCACCAGCATGGCGGGGTCATTCAACCCCAACCAGGCAACACGGTCACCGGGGCCAATGGCTTGTTCGGTCAGGGAACGCGTGGCATTTTCGACCTGTTGCCACAATTGCTGGTAACTGATGTCTTGGCCCGCGAAATGCAGGGCTGTTTTGTCGGGCCTGAGCTGCGCATGCCGGCCAATGCTGTCAGCAAACGTCATGATCCAAGGAGCCCGGCGGAACCACTTTTATAAAACGTCGGGTTCGTCCTGCTCACCCGATTCATACAAGGTTTCGCGGCCCAGGCGGTCAATGCACAACTCGGCCGTCCAGGGCAGCATGAGCGAGCCACAACGTGAGTCGCGGTACAGGCGCTCCAGCGGCAGTGATTTCAACATCGATTGGCCGCCGCAGGTGCGCACCGCCAACCGGCAAATCTCGTTGGCGTTTTCCATGATGGTGTAGTGTGTGGCGTAGAGCCCCAGGCGAATTTCCTTGCTGGGGTCTACCCGGGCTGCGCGGGCGTTTTGCAAAAAGATGGCGCGGGTTTGCTCCAACTTGACCTTCATTTCAGCCACGGCGATTTGTTTGGTGGGGTACATGCGCCGCTTCACAGGTGCCATGCCGGGTACCTCGCCACGCAGGTATTGCACGGTGAAGTCATACGCTGCCTGGGCAATTCCCATGTAGGTCGGCGAAAGCGTGGCAAACATGTGCGGCCAGCGCGCAGCGGCTTGCGCATACAGGCCTTCGGGCATCATGCGCTCGACCTCGGGCACAAACACATCGTTGAACAACAGGGTGCGGCTCACGGTTCCCCGCATGCCCAGAGGATCCCAATCGCCCACAACCTTTACGCCGGGCAGGTTTTTGTCAACTGCCAAATAAAGGCTATCGCGCTGGGTGGCGCCGGGCTTGTCGAGCGTGCACAAAATGCCGTAGTAATCTGCAGCGCCAGCCAGGGAGGCGAAGATTTTTTTGCCGTTGATGAGGTAACCCCCCTCAACTTTTTTGGCCAAGGTGCCAAATGGCGCTTTGCCAGCCGCTGCCGCACCGCCTTCAGAAAAGGGTTGCGAATACACCTTGCCATCCACCGCGATGCGCCGGTAGTGCACGGTGCGGTGCGCGTCATGGTTGGCACGTTGCTCGGGGGTCATGGTCAGGTCGTCGGCAATCATGCCCGTCCACAGGGTTGAACTGACATGCATGTTTAGCGTCAGCGCAGTGGCACCGCAGTGGCGGCCAATTTCTGCCGCCACCATCACATAGGTGGCAAAGTCTGCCCCCCAGCCGCCATGGGCTTCAGGTACGCAGATTTTCAGCAAACCCGCTGCCCGCATATCGGCATAGTTTTCAAACGGGAACACCGCATCGCGGTCAATCTGCGCCGCCCTGGGAGCAAACCGGTTCTGACCTATTTCCCGGGCGATAGCCAACAATTGGGATTGCCGGGCCGTCAGTTCGGTGTAGTCGCCCGCGATAGACGGCGGCTGGTAGGGCTTGACGACAGGGGCTGGTGAAGACATGGTCATCACTCCTTTAACCGGCACTTTGCACTGGAATGCCCGTGGCATAAACTGGCGTGTTAGGGGGGAAATGCTGTTGCAAATAGCCCAGCACGGCGCCGTTGAAGGCTTCGGGCTGCTCCATATTGCCCAGATGGCCTGCATGGGCTAGGCATTGGTAAGCGCCCCCAGGGATATTGGCGGCCATTTTTTCCATCACGGACGGTGGTGCCGTTTTGTCTTCATCACATGCCAGACACAAAACCGGCATGTTGAGATGGGGAAGGTTTTCAAGCCGGTTGAACGAAACAATGGCGGCCAAAGCCGCGCGGTAGGTGGTTTCGGGGACAGTGCTCATCAAATTGACGGCCACGGCGCGGGTGCGCGAGCTGGCGCCCAACGCCAGCATGCCGCCCACCAACACGGGCGCGAGGCCCGCCATACCCAACCCGGCATCCAGCGCGGCAAACCGGCTATGCAAAAACGCGCGCTGCCAATCACCGCCAGGTTTGCCAAAAGCGGCCGAGGTGGCAAACAGAACCAACCCATCCAGTGCACCGGGTTGCATAAAACAAGCCTCTTGCGCAATCATGCCGCCCATGCTGTGCCCCACCACCACCGTGCGCTTGGCGCCCAGATGCTGCACCAGTCGCAAAAGCGCGTCTGCCATGTGCGCCATGCTCAGCGGTTCATGGCCAAGCGTTGCAACTGCCGAACCACCATAACCTGGCGCATCCCACGCCACCGCGCGGTAACCCGCCTGTGCCAACACCGGCAGTGTTGCCGAAAATGCGGCATGCCCGCCACCCACACCGTGCAGCAACACAACAGCGGTGTCGCCCTGCCCTTCTTCAACGTAACGCGGCAGTGGTAGCGTGCTCATGCCAGGTCTCCTTGCAACTGCCCGGCGCTCACCACGGCTTGGCCGTCCAGCAGCACGGTGCAGTCTTTCAACGGCAAATCAAAATGGCCCAGGGTATGTCGCTTTGCTACTTCGTTCGCACCGGTCGAAAAGAGAAAGTTGCCGCCAAAGGCGCGTAGCTCGGTGCCGTTGAAATCTCTTTTGTCATAAAAAGCCATGGAATCCCAACGCGCCTTGGGGTTCATACCCCAGCCGACATGTGAAACGGCATAGGCTTCGCGATCACCCCACGAGGCCATGTAGCCGCGCATCAGGTCGGCATCCAGGCTGGTGCCAGCAATATGCGTCACAAAGTCGTTTTCAACGGTTAAGGTAATCGGCTTTTCGAGATACCTTTTGAAGGTGAGATTGACATCACCTTCATTCATCACCACTGTGCCGTTCACACTGCCCGCTGCCGGAAAAGCCAGGCAGATACCCCCAGGCCAATGCGACATGGTGCCGGGCCTGGCGGTGTAACCCCAGCCGCCACCGACCACGGCACCCGCCAGGTTGATGGTCAAATCAGTGCCAGCAGCAGACTGCACCTGCATCACGTTAGCAGCCCGCATGCGCTTCATCGCTGCCTTGACTTTGGGCTCCAAGGCCGCGGCGGGCAAACAACGTTCCAGCACCTCGGGGTGTTCGTTGGAAACCATCAACACCCGGGTGCCACCGGCCAGAATCTGCGGCAGCTCAGGCGCGTGCAGCAAACCCTCCACCGTCAAATCTGCTACAAATTGAGTAGCTGCCAGTGCTTGTATGACAGGCTTCAGTTGAGCAATGGAATCTGATGCACCGGTTGAACGCACCGGTACCAGGGCCACCTGCGGCGGTGTAGTCAGCACAATTTTAAAAACGTGGGCACCCATGCGCAGGAGCGCCAGTTCGGCCAGCTGCACATTGACTGGGCGCGATTGGGTTTCAGCCAACACAGCGGCTATGTCACCCGCCTTGACGCCGCACAAGGTGAAGGTATGCACGAAGGCATCAATCCATTTGGCTTCAACGCGTTCTTGCAACATGGTGACTTTCAGAATTCAAAGGCGCGAGCCCAATGCGGCATAGTGCCCTGCATGGAACAGCAAAGGCGCAGCGTCATTGCCCGAAAACTTCTCGATTTCGGCAATAAACAAACAATGGTCACCCGCTGTTTGATGCGACACTGTTTTGCATTCAAACCAGGCACAGGCGCCATGCAACAACGGCATGTCGTGGGCGTTCAAGGCGTAAGCCACGCCATCAAACTTGTGATCAGAATGGGAGGCAAAGGTACGCGAAACCTCCACTTGCGCATCAGTCAACACACTCACCACAAAACGCCCCGAAGCTTTGAAGACCGGCAAATTGGCCGAGTTGCTGCGCAGCGCCCAGACCACCAGGGGCGGTTGCAAAGACAAAGCGCCGAACGAGTTGGCGGTCACACCTACCAGCCGCCCATCCGGGGCACGCGTCGCAATAACGGTAACCCCCGTGGCAAATTGACCCAAGGCAGTGCGCAGTTCGCGGCGGGATTCCTCGGTTTCGCCCAACGCAGGCGTGGGCATGGGCACGGGGATCAGGTCGGCCGAAGGTCGGTTTTTTTCCA
>JANOVW010000091.1:0-1540 GCA_031417575.1 Rhodoferax sp.
GCTGGCGGCACCGGTGACCAGTACCTTGCGGCCTGGCAGGGCGATCTCGGCTGTGACGGCGGCTTGTGTCATGCCGGGACGATGTGAATCACAACGCGGCCGTTTTCCACCTTGGCCGGGTAACAGGCAATATCCCGCTCGCCGATTTCGTTCAGGCATTTGCCGGTGGCAATTTCAAAGCGTGCGCCGTGCAGCGGGCATTCGACCACGCCCCCTTCGACAAAACCCTGGGAGAGCAGCGCATCGGCGTGCGGACAAATGTCTTCAATCGCCTTCACTTCGCCATCGACCAGGTAAAGCCCGATCGGTTTGCCATTCACTTCCACGCCCAGCGGGAAATCGGGGTCTAGTTGGTCTGCGGCGGCTACGTCTTTCCATTCACTCATGGGGGCCTTTGCGATGGGTTAATAAGGGCTGACGCCCGTCAAGTTCAACAACTATTTTGTTTCATATATGAAACAATGATTCACCAATGATTTATTATGTGGCGACCTTGACGCGCTGTCAAGCGGGCATACGAGGAGGTTGCAAATTTTGAATCCAACCGGATGAAGCGCAATTCGTTCGCTCCGTGTCCGGGCTATGTCAGTTCCGCGCCAAGTGAAAACCCCGCTTGTCAGGGGGGTGCGGAAAATAAATGGCGCAAGAGCGCCATTCCAACCGCTCAGGAGTGCTTTTTGATTGCCGCTGCCAAAATGCCGACCAGTTGGTCGATGTGCGTTTTTTCGACGATGAAGGGCGGCGCCAGCACCAACACCTCGCCGGCCGGGCGGACCATGGCACCTTGCTGGAAGCATTCCAGAAAGATGTCAAACGCGCGTTTGCCGGGCAGACCGTCGATGCCGCTCAATTCCACCGCGCCAGCCAGGCCCAGGGTGCGGATACCGATCACGTTGGGCAGGCCCTTTAAGGCGCTGTGCATCGCGTCACCCAACAGCTTGCCCATGTCAGCGGCGCGTTGAAACAAGGCTTCTTCCTTGAACAGGTTCAAGGTCGCCACGGCCGCTGCGCAACTGACGGGGTGGCCCGAATAGGTGTAGCCGTGTGCCAGCTCAATCGCATGCGCCGGGCTTTTGGCATTGGCCGTCATCATCGCGTCAAACAAGTGCTGGCGACAAATCACGCCACCCAGCGGAATCACGCCATTGGTCACGGCTTTGGCGAAATTCAGCATGTCGGGCACCACGCCAAAATAATCGGCACCGAAGTTGGTTCCCAGTCGGCCAAACCCGGTAATCACTTCATCAAAAATCAGCAAGATGCCATGCTTGTCGCAAATTTGGCGCAGGCGTTGCAGGTAGCCCTTGGGCGGCAAATACCAGCCGGGGCTGCCGGCAATCGGTTCCACAATGATGGCGGCCACATTGCTCGGGTCATGCAGCGGCAAAATGCGGTTTTCAAGCTCGTCCAGCGGGTGTGCCAGGCCGGCTTTCCAGTCAGGCAGCTCGCCGTGAATGTAAGCGTTGTTCACCGGGTCATGTATGAAGGGCATGTGATCGACACGCGGCAACATAACGGTGCTGAAGGCTTTGCGGTTACC
>JANOVW010000092.1:0-4097 GCA_031417575.1 Rhodoferax sp.
TTTTGGGGCCTGGCTGTTGGTGGCCGTTGCTTGGGCGGTATTGCATTGGATCATTGTGCCGCGAATCGGTGATTTCCGCACCGACATCGAAGTACAGGCCACACGGGCGTTGGGCCTGACAGTCAAGATCGGTTCGATTCACGCCCAAACCAATGGCCTGATTCCGTCGGTTGATTTTCGCGATGTCCGCCTGCTGGATGAGCAAGGCCGCGATGCGCTGGTACTGGGCCGGGTGCTGACGGCCGTGTCGCCCCACTCAGCCTTGGTTTTGGGGTTCGAGCAAATTTATGTGGAAGCGCCCACCCTGGATATACGCCGCCTGGCCAATGGCACGGTGGTGGTGGGCGGTATTACCTTGTCTTCGGGTGGCGAGAAGCCAGACAACCGCGTCGCAGATTGGTTGTTTTCACAAAAGGAAATCGTTATCCGACAAGGCGTGCTGCGCTGGACCGATGAAACCCGGGGCGGCGAACCGCTGGCGTTGAGTCAACTTGACCTCACGCTTCGCAATGGTTTTAGGCGGCATCAGATGCGACTGGACGCGGTGTTGCCCCAGGGCATGGGCGATCGCCTGACGCTTGTGGGGAAATTCCGTGAGCCACTGCTGCAAGCCAGCGGCGCAGGCTGGAAAAACTGGAGCGGGCAGATCTTTGCCGAGTTCCCGCGCGTGGATATTGCTGCATTGGGGCGGTTTTTCGATACCGGGGTCAGCATTACAACCGGCAATGGAGCCTTGCGCACATGGGTTGACGTGGCCAAAGGCGAGGTGCTGGAAGCCACGGCAGACGTCGTGCTGGAAACCGTTGCAGCCAGTTTGGCCAAAGGACTTGCGCCGCTGGAAATGCGCGGATTCGCCGGGCGGCTGGCCGGACAACGCCTGCCCGACGGGTATGAAGTTCAGACCGTGGGCCTGCAGTTTGAAACCCGCGATGGCAAACGCTGGCCAGGCGGCAACCTGAAACTAAGGCAAGAGGGGTTATCCGGCTTGTCTGGCCCGGCGCTGGCTGCAACTGCGCCTGCAACGCGTGCCTCGGGTGCATTGGCTGGTGCAGTCACAGGTGTCGGCAAAGGGCAATTGACGGCAGATCGGATTGACTTGGCCGCCTTGGCGCAGATTGCAGACCATTTGCCATTGGGCGATGGCCCGCGTGGCACCTTGGCGCTGCTCGCGCCGAGGGGTGTGGTGGAAGCCTTGGAGGTGCGCTGGCAGGGTGACGTGCAAGCCCCGCAAAAAATAGCCGCCAAAGGTCGCGTCACAGGATTGGCCTTGGCATCGATCGGGCCACAGATTCCGGCCATTTCCGGGGCAACCGCCAGCTTTGATTTGGGGCCTGCAGGCGGCAAAGCCAATGTGGCAATTCAAGACGGTTTTATTGAACTACCGGGCCTGTTGGAGCAAGCCCGGGTGCCCCTGGCCCGAGCCAGTGCTGATGTGCAGTGGCAAATCGCCGGGGATCAAATCTCGGTGCAAAGCCAAAACCTCAAGGCCGAGAACGCAGATTTCCAGGGGCAGTCTGAATTCAAGTGGCACACCAGCGCTGTGAAGGGCCCAGCGGCGCTGGAACGCGTCGCCGTCATCCAGGCATTTCGCCAGGCGGCGCATCGTGAGGCCAACCTTTCACGCAAATCAACTGACGGCGCGCCGGTTAACGCCACACTGGCAGATGCGCGGTTTCCCGGTGTGCTGGACATGCAGGCCCAATTGAGCCGTGCCGAGGGCACCCGGGTGCACCGGTATATGCCGCAGGTCATCCACAAAGAGGTGCGTGAATACCTCCGGTTGGCGATTCGCAAGGGGCAAGCGCGGAACGTGCAGATGCGCATCCAGGGCGATTTGTGGAACCTGCCTTTCAAAGAGGTGGCTGAGGGTGAATTTCGGATTTCGGCTGATATTGCCGATGCAACATACGCCTATGTGCCGAACTCGTTTATTGCTCCGGGCGAGTTGCCGTGGCCAGAGTTGACCCAGATTTCTGGAAACATGGTGCTGGATCGCGTCAGCCTTCAGGTGAGCAATGCAAACGCACGCCTGCCCGTCCCGGCCAACACCAGTGCTGCCAGCGCAAGTGGTTCGGTTCCAGCGCCGTTGATGATCAGCAAGGTTCAGGCATCCATTCCAAACCTGTTGCAGGGCCTGACGGTGAACGTGGCCGGTGATGCCCAGGGCGCGCTGACATCGATGTTGGCGGTTGTCAACCAGTCGCCGCTGGACGGCATCACCGGGCATATTCTCAAAGACACCACGGCAACGGGCAATGCTGACCTGAACCTCAAATTAAGCCTGCCGCTGGCGGCGTTGGTTAAAACCAGTGTTCAGGGGCGAATCACTCTGGCGGGCAATGAGGTGAAAATTTCTCGCGCAACGCCACCGTTGAGCCAGGCGCGGGGAGTCGTGAATTTTTCTGAAAACGGGTTTTCATTGGCTGGCCTCAATGCGCAGCTGTTGGGTGGCGACACGGTGTTGACAGGTGGTTCTGTGCCCTCGTCAACATCAACACCTTTGGCCGCAGGCGTGCCGGCTGGGCAGCCCGGGCAAACTGTCGTATTGCAAGCCAAGGGGCAAATGAGTGCCCAGGCCATGCGGCAAAACACCGATTTGGGTATCTTGCCGCGACTTGCCGAATTTGCCACGGGAACCACAGAATACGCTGCGACATTGGGCCTCTACCAAGGGGTGGCTGAAATCACCGTCACCAGCAGCCTGGTGGGGCTGGCATTGCGCTTGCCACATCCCCTGGGCAAGACGGCCGAATCCGTATTGCCGATACGTTACCAAACGGCCGTGTTGCGGGACGGCAATGTTGGCCGGGTTACTCCTGCATCGCCGGCCAAAGCGGTTCCGTTGCTTGAGCAAATGCAGGTGCAAATCGGTAGCCTGGCCAGTGTTTTGTATGTGCGCGACATCTCAGGCGATACGGCCAAGGTTCTGCGTGGCGCAGTGGGTGTGGGTTTGCTACCCGGCGAATCCCTGACCCTGCCCGCCGACGGTGTGACGGGCAACTTCAAGCTTGGCACCATCGACACCGATGCGTGGTCGGAGGTGCTGGCGCAATCGACCAGCGCCGTGGTTTCACCTGTGCCACTTGTACCGGCATCAACAGCTGGCGGGCGGATTACAGCTGGCACTAACCCAACTGCGGAGGGTGACCTGGCCGCGGCTTATCTGCCATCGCGTCTAGCGGTTCGCGCGGTCGAGTTGTCTGTGGGGGGGCGGGTGTTGCACGACGTCGTGTTGGGTGCCAGCCGGGACGCCACCTCCTGGCGCGCCAATGTGGAAGCCCAGGAGTTGGGAGGCTATATCGAGTACCGCATACCGGGGGCCAATTCGTCAGGACGCGTGTATGCACGGTTGAGTCGCCTGGTTTTGGCCGCGGCCTCTGAAAAACAAATTGAAGGTTTGTTGGCCGAACAACCTGCCAGCATTCCGGCGCTGGACATCGTGGTGGAAGATCTGGAGTTGCGGGGAAAAAAGTTGGGTCGGCTGGAGGTTGAAGCGCTAAACCGACTGTCTGGCCCCCCGCAGGGCGGCGTGCGGGAGTGGCGGCTGGCCAAGTTCAATATCCTGATGCCGGAAGCCACGCTGACGGCCAGCGGCAACTGGGCTCAACTGAATGCGCAAACTGCGGCACTGGCCCAAACGCCCCGCCAGGGGCCAGTGCCGCGCAGAACCGTGCTGAATTTTCAATTGAACGTGGCTGATTCGGGTGGTCTGCTGAACCGGTTTGGCATGAAGGACGTGATTCGAGACGGCAAGGGCAAACTCGAAGGCCAGGTAGCCTGGCTGGGTTCGCCAATTACGCCTGATTTCCCGAGCATGGGGGGCGCGTTTACCGTCAATATCGAAAGTGGCCAATTCCTGAAGGCCGACCCTGGGTTGGCCAAGCTGTTGGGTGTACTGAGCCTGCAATCCCTGCCGCGCCGCTTGGCGCTGGATTTCCGGGATGTCTTCAGCGAGGGGTTTTCCTTCGATTTTGTGCGCGGTGATGTCAAGATTGACCAAGGCGTAGCCTTCACCAACAACCTGCAAATGAAAGGCGTGAATGCGGCGGTACTGATGGAAGGCAAAGCCGACTTGCTGCGCGAAACGCAGGACCTGC
>JANOVW010000093.1:0-3359 GCA_031417575.1 Rhodoferax sp.
CAACATCAATTCCGAGGCGATGTCGGCCAGGCGTTTGCCGGAGGCGATTTTGGTCAGGGTTTGCATTTCGCGTTCTGACAAACTGGCGTGCAGCGATTCATGGGCCGGGGCCGAGAGGTTGTCGACCAGCATTTGCGCGACTTCGGGGGTGACGAACTTGCGGCCTTGCATTAATGTGCGAACGGCGGTGGCCAGCAGCGCCGGGTCGCCCGCCTTGTTCAGGTAGCCCTGGGCACCGGCTTTCAGGCAACGGATGGCGTATTGGTCTTCCGGATACATCGAGACCATCAGCACCTTCACCTTGCTGTCGGCTTCGCGCAGGCTGGCCAGCACTTCCAGGCCGCCGCGCCCCGGCAGGTTCAAATCGAGCACCAGCACGTCGCATTCATGGTTGCGCAGCGCTTCACGCACTTCTGAATAACTGGCCGCTTCGGCCACCACGCGAATGTCAACCGCTTCGGCCAGCGTATCGCGAATACCACGGCGTACCATGGCGTGGTCGTCGCACAAAATAACCCGGATCATGGCGAAAGCCCTGGTAGGTGGCCAGACGGGCTGGCAAGGGTGGCGGTGGCGTTGATGGTGGCATGTAGCGGCACCGACAAGGTGATGCAGGTGCCGTGGGTGTTGGCGCGGCTGATGTCGAGCCAACCGCCGACGGTTTTGGCGCGTTCGTTCAAACCGCGCAACCCAAACGAGCGGGGTTTGTGGCGGTGCGCTTCTTCAATGCCGGTGCCGTTGTCGCTGATCTCCAGTGTGAGCAGGTCTTGCGCATCAGCGCAGTCGATTCGGATGACGCTGCAAGCGGCATGTTTGGCGGCATTGGTCAACGCCTCCTGGGCGGTGCGGTAGGCAGTAAGTTCTACCGTTTTGGGCAGGGGGTTTGAACCCAGTTGGCAGTTCAGGCGCACATCCAGCTGGGTGCGGCGGGCAAACCCCGCCACCAGCCATTCCAGCGCGGGGCCCAGGCCTTGGTCGAGCACGGCGGGGCGCAGGTTCATCATGATGTTCTGGCTGGCGATCACCGCGTGTTGCAGCATCTCGCTGGCGGTTTGCACGTGGCTTTGGGTGGCAGCATCGGCATGGTGGCGCTCCATCCAGGCGAGGTCAAACCGTATTGCCGCCAGCGCGCTGCCAATGTCGTCATGAATCTCGCGGGCGATGGCGGCGCGTTCATCTTCAATGGCCGTGTGCAGGTGGGCGGTGAGCTCGGCCAAACGGCGTTCGGAATCGGCCAGTTCGGCATCGGCACGTTCTTTGGCTTGCCGGGTTTGGTGGGTTTGCAGGGCGCGTTGCACCACCGGCCCCAAGCGGGCCATGTCGTCCTTGGACAGGTAGTCGCTCATGCCCAGCTGAATCGCCTGCACGGCGGTGCTTTCACCAATGGCGCCCGAGAGCAGCACAAAGGGCAAGTCTTTGTCCGCCTGCTGCATCACAGCCCAGGCATCCCGTGCGGTAAAGCCAGCCAGGTGGTAATCGGCCAGCACGAGGTCATAGGTGTTGGCATTTAATGCCGCTTCAAAATCAGCCAGAGTGTCCACCCGCTCCAGCACACCGGTGAGGCACGCTTTGGCCAAGGCCCGCTGCGCCAACTGGTGGTCGGGCGCGGCATCTTCCAAATGAAGGATGCGCAAGGGAGGCGGGGCCGCAGTGTCAGACATGTTGCGCCGGATTATGGGGTGTCTGACCCTGGTTCAGAGGCGGCCACGCCGTCGGCCTCCACCTGCACCAAACAGTCATAGAAGGTCGGGCCCCGGCCCATGTCGGTGAGTTTTTGGCTGGTGAGCTGGTTCACGTTGGTGCCATCCAGCCCAAACTTGCGCCACCATATGCCCAGGCCATGCACCACACCAAGCCGGGCCCGCTGGTTGATGCTCACCTTGCAGCGATAACTGCCCCGCGCATTAAAAATGCGCACCACTTGGCCGTCTTGAATACGCCGTTGCGCTGCATCGTGCTGGTGCATTTCCAGCAGTGGTTCACCTTCTACGTCGCGCAGGCTTTGCACATTGACGAAGGTCGAGTTCAAAAAATTGCGGGCCGGTGGCGAAATCATGGCCAATGGGTAGTGGGCTGACGTACCCAGCGCTTCATGGTTGTCCAAGTGGCCGGGCAGGCCGTCCAGCCCCTGCGCCGCCAGTCGGACGCTAAAAAATTCACATTTGCCAGACGGCGTAGGAAAGCCGCCTCGTGCAAACGGCGCGTCGGCAATCGGCAATGGCGCAAAACCATCGCGCAACAAGCGTTCAAAGTCAATTTTCTCGCCATAGGCCAGGCGACACAGCGCCTCATCGGTGTCGGCAAAACAGGCGTCGGTGTAACCCATGTGTGCAGCCAGTTCCCTAAAAATCTGGCTGTTGGTTTTGGCTTCACCCAAAGGCGCAATGGCCGGGCGGTTCAGCACGACGTCGGTGTGGCCATAGGCCATTTGGATATCCCAATGCTCGAGCTGGGTGGTGGCGGGCAACAGGTAATCAGCGTAGTCAGCGGTGTCGGTCTGGAAGTGTTCCAGCACCACGGTGAAGAGGTCTTCGCGTGCAAAGCCTTTCACCACTTGGCCTGAATCAGGCGCCACTGCCACCGGGTTGCTGTTGTAAACAATCAGCGCGTCAATCTGTGGGCCAAATTCTGCCGAAGCCGGGCGCAGCAGATCGTCGCCAATCGTGCTCATGTTGATGGTGCGTGGCGTTTTGCCTTGCAGCAACTCGGGCCGGTACAGCGCGGGTTTGTTGTAGGTGAAGTTGCCCGATGTGGACATCAACACACCACCCGCGCGTGTGCGCCAGGCGCCTGTGAGTGCGGGCAGGCACGCGATGGCACGCACCGCATTGCCTCCGCCGCGCACCCGTTGCAAGCCGTAGTTCAGCCGAATGGCCGCAGGCTCACCTTTGGCAAAGGCCTGGCCGTAATCGCGGGCCAGGTTGCGCACTTGTTCGGGCGAAATTCCGCAAACCTGCGCCGCTCGTTCGGCCGGCCACAACAAGGCACGCTCGCGCAGTTGCGGCCAGCCCCCGGTATGGCGGGCGATGTAATCATGATCCAGCCAATCGTGGGCTATCAGCTCGTGCATCAGGCCCAAGGCCAGCGCGGCATCGGTGCCAGGCAGGAGTGCGATGTGTTCGTGGCACTTGTCGGCAGTTTCGCTTTTGCGCGGGTCAATACAAACCAGCTTGGCGCCCTGGCGTTTGGCCTCCTGCGCATAGCGCCAAAAATGCAGGCTGCTGGCGATGGCGTTGCTGCCCCAGATCAAAATCAATTTTGATTCCGTAAAAAACTCGACCTTCATGCCCACTTTGCCACCCAGCGTTTGAATCAACGCCTCGCCGCCGGCAGCAGAACAAATGGTGCGGTCGAGTTGC
>JANOVW010000094.1:0-4211 GCA_031417575.1 Rhodoferax sp.
ACGGCTGGTGAAACAGCGCTGGTTGTCAACAACAACCAGGCCCCGATTCGCACCTTGGTTCGCGCCAATTTGCCGACTCCAGCGCCGCGGCAAGATGTCACGGTGGTGGGCAATCGTGTCAGTGCGGGCGGTTTGAGTGCGCTGATCACCGCGCCGCCGCCCGTGGTGGTTCCCCCAGCTGTTGTGGTTCCTCCGGTCGTGGTAGTCCCGCCCGTCGTAGTGCCCGTACCAGTGATTGAGGTGGTCGGTACACCGTGGATCGCCTATTTTTCCGGCAACACCAGCTCCGGTTACGGAAATATATTTTCGAACAGCGAATCTGCAACCCGGTCCCTGACGCTGGAGTCGTTTGAAGGCAAAACGCAACTGAACAAATACGTCACCTCCGACAACACCGGTGGTTATGGTTACGGCAACTTCGGTTTGGAGCGACTCAGCCTCGTCAGCTTCGGCTCGGCAGGCAATACGGCAGACGCTGAATTCCTGGGATGGGGTCATTGGGCGACGGCCAAACACAACGACACCTACATCACAAACGAAACCGCCAACAACATTCACTACGTTGTTGGCAAACCCACCTCCAGTACGCAAATGTCAGCCCTCAGCGGCATGACAGGTACGTACAACTTGTTGGGTGGAACCACCAGTTTTACCGCGTCCGGTGGTGCCACCCAAACCGGCAGCATTTTGTCGGGCGGGCTGAACGTTAACTTCGGTACGAGTAGCAGCAGCATCAGCGGAAACGTGCTCACCCAGTTTGGCACCACCCAGGTGAGTGTCAATTTGAGCGCTTATGCAGAGGGCTCGCGCGTTGTATGTGGTAACACCAATACAGTGAATGGTTTTTTCACTGGCGTCGATGCAAAACGCCTCGGGTTAATCTTCAAAACCACCAACACGGGCACATTGGGTTCCGGGGTCATTAAGGGCGCCGCCGGTTTCGAGCGGCCCTCGGCACCAGTTCCGAATGTGACTCGCGCCATTCGCTGAGCTCGGGCATTTTTCTCACAGTCAGCAACGGTCTCACTGGAAATGGAAAACGGGGGGGTTGAGGGCCTGATGGATCAGGGCGCGCGGCAGTTTGAAGCTGGGCAATTGACGTCAGCCCTATCCAGCTTTCAAAAGGCCCGCTCAAAGAATCCGCAAAATTTGCAGGCACTTTTCGCCTGCGCTACGGTTCTGTCTGCCACTGGTGACATTCAGGCCAGTTATCAGCTGATGCTTAACCACCAAAATCTGTACCGGGAAGACGCAGACGGATTGGCCAATTTGGCGTTCGTGGCCGAGGCAGTCGGGCAGGATACACAAGCCCAGGCTGCATATGCCAGTGCACTGGCCATCAACCCCAATCACGTCCGCACACTAAACAATTTGGCCGTTCGGGCCAGTCAATTGGGGCAATGGGCGGAGGCGGTTGATCGCATGCAACGTTGTGTTGCATTGGCGCCTGACGAGCCGGCACTTTGGACCAACCTGATCGATTTTCTCAACGGTGCCAGGCGCGATGATGAAGCCCTGGTGCAGGCGCAACGTGCGGTGGCCCGGTTTCCGCATACACCCGATGTGGTGTTTCGCCTGTTTGTCTGCCTGGCCTTTGGCGGTCGAATCCAGGAAGCGCATGCGGCGCTGGCCGTTTTTGGCACAAACGCCCGGCAAATATTGGACGACTATTTGCGTGATGCGGGTTCCAGCCTGCCCAGGCAGTTCCAGAAACATGCCATCAGCACACCCGATGCCTTCGAGTTCTACTGTGTGCGCAGCTTTGATGCCATGATCACCTGCGATTGGCGGCGCAACACCCAATTGACCGAATGGCTGATGCAAAAGCTGGCCCACGTGCAGCAAACCGGGGAAATCCGCGATTGGCGCGATACCCAGTTCTACGCCCTGTTCCTGGCGCTGGATGAAGCCCAGCAGCTGGCATTGAGAAAAGTGACCATCGGTTCGATTGAGTCCTTCGTCGAGTCCAAACCGCATTGGCGACCACGTGCGTCTTTTTTGCCCCATCAGAATCGGCCAGGTGATACGCGCATTCACGTCGGCATTTCTACGCAGTACCTGGGTGACGAAAAATACCGCTTGGGTCTGCTGGCGCAGTTGCAACTGCACGACCACAGCCGATTCCGGTTTTACCTGTATTCACCCATGGCGACATCAGACCTGGCAGCCGTGGAAAGCCTGACCCAAACGGGTGCGAGCGTGGTGGAGGTGGGCCGACTATCTGACCAGGAAGCCGTCGAACTGATTCGCCTTGATCGCCTGGATGTGTGGATGGACGACGCTTTTTATACCCCCTGGTGCCGTCCCGAGGTCCTGCATCTGCGGGTGGCAGCGATTCAAATGCGGCGCCAGTCCTGGAGCCGCGTCGACCCGGTATTGCCCAGCGAATACATGTTTGGCGACACTTTTACGCACCCGGATTCCGAAGACCTGGCACCCTATGCCAATCTGGTGCGGTTTTCGCATACCTGCTGGATGCCCTGCAATGGTGACGTCATGGGTGACGCCAAGGGCGACGGGTTAGGCGGCGTCTCGCGCGCAACGCCTGCGACACGCCTGGATGCAGGTTTTCCCGAAGGTGTGCCTGTATTGATTTGCAATCAATTCGCTTTGGCGATTGACCCACATACCTTTGCCACCTGGATGGCCATCATGCGGCGGGTGCCCCACAGTATTTTGTGGCTGCCGCCCTACCCGCCCGAGGTGCGTGCCAACTTGGCGCGCGAAGCCACCGCTGCCGGCGTGGATGCGGGTCGCCTGATGTATTTACCCAAAGTGTCGCGCCAGCAGCTGCTGGCGCGGCTTCAATTAGCTGATCTGTACCTGGACACCTTGCGTTTTAACGCCACCCACACTTTGGTGGATGCCCTCAAACGCGGATTGCCTGCCATCACCGTGCGGGGCCACAACATGTCTTCACGCCTGGGCGGCAGCATCATCACGGCGGCGGGCCTGCCCGAGTGCGTTTTTGAGTCTGCACAGGCTTACGAGGATGGGGCGGTGGCGCTATGCCTCCATCCACAATCCTTGCAGGCTTTGCGGAAACGTTTGAGTCAACGGCACGCATCAGCACCGCTGTTTGACGAACGCGCCCGCGTGCGCGACTGGGAATGGGCCTGGCAACACATGGTGGAGCGGGATCGCGCAGGGCTTTCGCCCGCCGCATTTGACGTACCGGCATCGCCCTGAACGGGGCCCATCAACGCCCGGCAAGCCGGGCATGGCTTTGCCGAGCAGTGCCCGGCAAGGCCATTCCGTGGAACCCAGTGCCAAACAGGCCAAAAACTGATTAAATAATATAATTATTCACTATTAAATTAGTAGCTAATTATGCAATTTTTACGTGAAAAATTCGGCTTTTTTTCTTAAATAATTTATACCAAGTCCCGAATTTGCTGCAAAGCCGAAGGATCATCCATAGTCGTCAAATCCCCCGGGTCGCGCCCTTCACACACCGCCTGAATCGCACGGCGCAACAATTTGCCGCTGCGGGTTTTGGGCAGCAATGTTACAAAACGCACCCGAGACGGCCTGGCCACGGCACCCAGGTCTTTATCGACCAGCCGCATGATCTCGCCTTCAAGCTTGAGTTTGGCGGCATCATCAACCAGCAGGGTGGCATCTTTGGCCACGGCGAAGGCCATCGCCACCTGCCCCTTGAGTGCGTCCGCCACACCCACCACGGCCACTTCAGCCACATTGGGGTGTGCCGCAATGCTTTCTTCGATCTCACGGGTGCCCAGGCGATGGCCGGCAACATTGATCACGTCATCAGTGCGCCCCAAGATAAAGAAATAACCGTCTTTGTCACGAATGCCCCAGTCAAAGGTGCTGTAAACCAGCTTGCCCGGCACTGATTTCCAGTAGGTGTTCACAAACCGTTCGTCATCACGCCACACGGTTTGCATGGCACCGGGGGGCAAGGGGCCTTCAAACACCACCACCCCCTTGGCGCTGGCTTCCTTGAGTTCTTCACCGGTCTGATCGTCCAGCAGTTTGACGTTGTAGCCGTAAACCGGTTTTCCGGGTGAGCCCAAACGCGTCGGAATGGCCTCGACACCGTGACAAACACACAAGGCGGGCCAGCCGGTCTCGGTTTGCCAATAGTTGTCGATGATGGGTTTTTTCAGGCCATTGCTGATCCATTCCGAGGTCGGCTCGTCCAGCGGCTCGCCCGCCAAAAAAAGTGAGCGCAATGACGACAAATCGTA
>JANOVW010000095.1:0-3816 GCA_031417575.1 Rhodoferax sp.
CCCTGATGGAGATTTGAACATGTCAGCAGCTTGGATGGGCGGCGGTGCAGCTGCCACCATCAAGTCCACCGCCGACTTCCTCAAGGGTGCTGGCCGTATCAGCGCAGCGGCTGACAGCTACACCAAGTTCGTCAATCCCGATTTTGCCAAAGCGGCTGCTGGCAAATAAGCCACCTCTGCTCCCTTTGTGCTGGCCTGACCTTTTCAGGCTGGGTCAGCACGCGCCACAAATCCCTTGAGGCCCACCATGACAGCTCTTGCCATTAAAAACGCATCGGTGTTCTACCCGGTTCCGGGTAAGCCGTCCGTTCATGCGCTCAAAAACATCAACCTCGAGATTCATGAGAAAGAGTTTGTCGTGGCATTGGGCGCATCGGGCTGCGGCAAATCAACCTTGCTGAACCTGATTGCCGGATTCATGGCGCCCAGTGAAGGTGAAATTTCTCTGAATGGCCGCGTCGTTACGGGTCCGGGCGCAGACCGTTCGGTGGTGTTTCAAAAGCACGCGCTGTTGCCATGGCTCAATGTGCTGGACAACGTCGCCTTCGGCCTGAAAATTCAGGGCCATGACGAAGCCAAGCGCGAAGTTATCGCGCGAGACTTCATCAAGCTGCTGGGGTTGGAGCAGTTTGAGCAGTCGGCCACGTATGAACTGTCGGGCGGCATGCAGCAGCGCGTCGGCATTGCCCGGGCGCTAACCAGTGACCCAGCCATTTTGTTAATGGATGAGCCTTTAGGCGCGCTGGACGCGCTGACTCGCGAGCGGGCGCAAGAGTTGATTCTGAAAGTTTGGCGCGACACCGGCAAGATGGTGTTTTTTATCACTCACAGCGTTGAAGAGGCCCTGTTCATGGGTACCAAGCTGATTGTGATGTCGCCTCGCCCCGGCCGCATTTCACACGTCTTCGACTTGCCTTTTAGTCAGCGCTACTTTGAAACTGGCAATGCCAGAGCGATCAAAGCGTCGGCAGAGTTTATCGCCCTCAGAGAAGAAATTTTGAAAATCATCTTTGCAGACGAAGCAGGAGCCCATCATGAGTAACACCCAAACAAATTCTGGCAGCGGCCTGTGGGCCAGCCTCATGAAAGCCAAACCGGCCAAGCCCGGCGAAATATATGGCGTGCCGGGCCAAGGCGACAGTTTGAAAATCAGCGCCGTCGTTATTGCTGGCTTGCTTCTTTTCTGGTGGTTCGTTACCTATGTCGGCTTCGTCAAGCCGCTTTTCTTGCCTTCCCCGATGGCCGTGATCGACGCGTTTCTGACCATGCTGAAAGAGGGTTTTACCGGTGCCAGCTTTTGGGAACATACATGGGTCAGCACGCTGCGGGTTTTCGGTGCGTTTTTGCTGGCCTGTGTTATCGGGATTCCGCTGGGCATTGCGATGGGCATGAGCCCAGTCGCACGAGGCATTTTTGATCCACCAATTGAGTTCTACCGTCCGATTCCGCCATTGGCTTACCTGCCGTTGATGATCATCTGGTTTGGTATTGACGAGCTGTCCAAGGTGCTGCTGATTTTCCTGTCGGTCCTCGCACCGATGGCTTTGGGTGCCCGTGCAGGCGTCAAGTCGGCGGCGATTGAGCAGATTCATGCAGCCTATTCGTTTGGCGCAACCCGCTGGCAGGTGATCCGCATGGTGGTTTTGCCGTCAGCCATGCCAGAAATATTTACCGCGATGCGTGTTGGCATCGGTTTTGGTTGGACCACACTGGTTGCCGCCGAAATGGTCGCCGCTACTTCCGGCTTGGGTTACACGGTTTTATCAGCATCCAGATTTTTGCAAACGCCGATAGTCATCATGGGAATTGTGGTGATTGCGATGATTGCCTATGCCTTTGACCATCTGGTGCGCTTTGTTGAACGCCGTGTGGTGCCCTGGAAAGGCCGCGGGTGAGTCAATGCTATTGATAGAAAGTATTCCATGACGATTGAGTATTTGAAGAAAGCCACCCCGCTGCAAGAGGCAATCGACAACGCAACGTCCGAGACTGTCGAGCGGCTGCTGGCTGACATTCAAAAAAATGGACGCGATGCCGTAGAAAAATACGCCCATGACTTTGACGGCTGGAGGGGCAGCATTGTGATCAGTGAGGCCGACTTGGCTGCGGCGACCCAAAAGCTTTCACAAGGTGTCAGGGACGACATCGCCTTTGCGCACGCGCGTGTCAAGGACTTTGCCCTGCGCCAGCGCGAGTCACTGCACGAGTTTGAAGTCGAGCTGATTGACGGCTTGATTGCTGGGCAAAAGCTGATTCCCGTCAACACCGCAGGTTGCTACGTACCCGGTGGTCGTTACGCTCACGCAGCATCGGCCATCATGAGCGTGTGCACCGCAAAAGTGGCGGGCGTTCCCAACATTGTGGCTACCTCACCTGGCCACAAAGAAGCAGGTGTGAACCCCGCCATACTGCACACAATGAAGCTGTGCGGTGCTGACACGGTGCTGGCGCTGGGTGGCGTGCAAGGCATTGCAGCGATGGCGTTCGGTTTGTATTCCCCAAAACCAGCAGACGTGATCGTCGGCCCGGGCAACCGCTTTGTTGCCGAAGCCAAGCGCATGTTGTTTGGTCGAATTGGTATTGACGTGGTGGCCGGGCCGACCGAGTCGGCCATCATTGCTGACGAAACCGCCGACGTGAATTTGGTCGCTGCGGACTTGGCAGGCCAGGCCGAGCATGGTCCCGATTCACCGGTGTGGCTTTATACGTCTTCGCGCGAGCTGGGCATGAAGGTGATTGAACTCATGCCGACCGTCATTGCCGCCCTGCCCGAGTTGGCACGCAACGCAGCCACTGCTGCATGGCGTGACTATGGCGAGGTGGTGCTGGTCGGAAGCCGCGAAGAAATGGTGAAAGTTAGCGACCAGTATGCGCCTGAGCATTTACAGGTGTTTGCCAAAGACCTCGATTGGTGGTTGTCCAATTTGACCAACTACGGCTCATTGTTTTTAGGTGAAGAAACCACCGTGGCCTATGGCGACAAGTGCGCTGGCCCGAACCACATTTTGCCGACCCGCGGCGCTGCGCGTTACTCCGGTGGTCTGAGCGTCGGCAAGTTCATTAAAACCGTCACCTACCAGCGCTTGACCCGTAGCGCGAGCCGTGAAGTCGGCCAAGTGGCGGCCAGAATTTCACGTCTCGAGGGCATGGAAGGTCACGCCCGCACCGGCGACATACGTCTTAAAAAATACTACCCACAAGAGTCTTTTGAGCTGGGTACTTTAGCTGGCAATCAGCATTAATTTTTTTGGCAATTGGAGCCTGTCGTGCGCCATTTTTTAATTCCCCTACGTTGCCGTTTTGCACAACTTCGCCGGCCATGAACCAACCCGTTTACCCCGTAAATTCCAAAGCGCCGGACACGCCGCGCGAGCCGTCATGAGTCAGCCTGGTGATTTGTGGTTTGGCAAAGACCTGAGTACACCTGAACCCATTCCTGAAGAGGCAATCGAGCGCGCGGTCGAGTTGATGCGCTCTGGCAGGCTGCACCGTTATGGCGAGCAGGGCACCGGCTACCCGGAGCCTTCATTGTTGGAGCAAGACTATGCCGCCTACGTGGGTAGCAAATACTGCGTGGCCGTGAGCTCATGCGGAGCAGCAATGCTCATTGCTCTCAAAGCGCTGGGCGTCAAGGCGGGTGACAAAGTGTTGACCAGTACCTTCACGCTGTCACCTGTGCCAGGTGCAATCGCGCACGCGGGCGCTGATTCGATTTTGATCGAAACCACCCCCGACTACATGACAGACATGGCCGACCTGGAGCGCAAGGCGGCGACAAGTGGTGCAAAAGTGTTTCTGCTCTCGCACATGCGCGGC
>JANOVW010000096.1:0-8770 GCA_031417575.1 Rhodoferax sp.
GCACCACCGGCTTGCATGGCCGGAAAAAACTTCAACTCGGTCAGGCCATCTTCCTGCGCCATCATGATTTCACTGCCGGTCGCCACGCCGGGCAACAACGGCAGGCCCAGCTCTTTGCAGGCGCGGCCGACCTGTTGCGTATAGCCAGGGCTCACCACAAAACGCGCACCGGCCATCGCGGCCGCCTGCGCGTCTTGGGCGCTTCGCACTGTGCCCGCTCCCACCACGGCCTCGGGCACGTCACGCGCAATCGCCTCCATGCAAGCCAGCGCTTGCGGCGTACGCAAGGTGATCTCCAGCATACGAATGCCCCCGGCGAGCAAGGCACGGGCCATGGGCACGGCGTGGGACACATCGTTGAGCACAATAACCGGGATGACCGGCGCGTCTTGCATAACCTGGCGCGACGTTAACGGGAAGTTGAGGGTTTGCATGGTTCTGATTGTCAACAATTGGATGAGGCTGTGTAGCGGGTTTGCGTTGTTGAGTTCATCCGCCCCAGCTGCCGGCACCTTCTTCTGCCGTCAACGCGTGGCGGCGCATACTGGCAAACAGCTCACGCCCCATGCCGATGCCATTGGCATCGACCTGATCCTGCGGCATGGTTGCCAACGGTCGCGCTGCCCATTCTGCCGTTGAAACCAGCACCTGCAGGGTACCGGCCACGGCATCCAGCCTGATGATGTCACCATCTCTCAGCTTGGCCAGTGGCCCACCGGCCTTGGCTTCGGGCGAGACATGAATCGCCGCTGGCACCTTGCCGCTGGCGCCGCTCATGCGGCCATCGGTCACCAGAGCCACCTTGAAACCCTGGTTCTGCAACACGGCCAGGGGCGGCGTGAGTTTGTGCAATTCAGGCATGCCATTGGCTTGCGGCCCTTGCCAGCGCACCACACACACGGCATCTTGCTTCATCGTGCCTTGGTTGAAGGCCGCCAATAGCGCCTCTTGCGAATCAAACACGCGCGCTGGCGCTTCAATGATGTGGCGATCTGCAGGCACCGCAGACACCTTGATGACGCTGCGCCCCAAATTACCTTGCAACAGCATCAGGCCACCGGTTGCACTGAAGGGCTGGGTAGCCGGGCGCACCACGCTGTCGTCTCGCGATTCACCGGCCTCCCGCCAAGCCAGGCCGCCATTGCTGGATTCAGGAATACCCGTGAACGCGCGGATGCCGCCCGCGCGTACCGTTAGTACATCGGCGTGCATGAAGCCTGCATCGAGCAACTCACGGATCACATAACCCGGCCCCCCCGCCGCCTGAAACTGGTTCACATCGGCGCTGCCATTCGGGTACACACGGGTGAGCAAGGGGACGACTTGTGAGAGCGCGGCGAAATCGTCCCAGTCAATCAGAATACCGGCCGCCCGGGCCACCGCTACCCAGTGAATCAAATGGTTGGTAGAGCCGCCGGTGGCCAGCAGGGCCACCATGGCATTCACAATGCATTTTTCATCAACGATCTTGCCGATAGGACTGAATGTGGCCCCCACGCTCCCCACTGCGTGTGGTTCGCTGCCCCCCGAGGGGGCCGCGCCTTGCTTGGGGCGGCCCGGCGCGGCGGCATTTTTAACAATTCCCAGCACAGTTCGAACGGCCTCTTGGGTGAGTTCCTCCCGCAGGCCTTCGCCGGGGTTCACGAACGCGGTGCCAGGCACATGCAGGCCCATGGCTTCGAGCAGCATCTGGTTGCTGTTGGCGGTGCCGTAAAAGGTACAGGTGCCTTGGCCGTGGTAGGCCTGGTTTTCGGCTTCGAGGAGTTCGGCGCGGCCCACCAGGCCTTGCGCGGCTTGCTCACGCACTTTGGATTTGGCGTTGTTGGAGAGCCCCGAGGTCATCGGCCCGGCGGGTACAAACACCGTGGGCAGATGGCCAAAATGCAAAGCGCCGATCAGGAGGCCCGGCACAATTTTGTCGCACACACCCAGCATCAATGCAGCGTCGAACATGTCATGGCTCAAACTCACAGCGGTGGCCATGGCGATCACGTCGCGGCTGAACAGGCTCAACTCCATACCCGCTGTGCCCTGTGTCACCCCGTCGCACATGGCGGGCACGCCACCCGCCACTTGCGCCGTTGCACCCAACCGGCGGGCCTCAGCCTTGATGATGTCGGGGTAATGCTGCAAAGGCGCATGGGCCGACAACATAT
The DNA here is from genome assembly GCA_031417575.1 of Rhodoferax sp. GTDB lineage: Bacteria > Pseudomonadota > Gammaproteobacteria > Burkholderiales > Burkholderiaceae_C > JANYCG01. Next base: position 2,157 of record JANOVW010000096.1, read on the forward strand.
CGTTGTAGGCGTTGATGATGGCAATGTTGGGGGCACGCTCGGCCACCACCCGCAGCTTGTCGTTGACCGGCAACGCAGCAATTGCATGCGCAACGTTGGCGCAACCCAGGCGGTCGCTGCCACGCTGGCGATTGGCGGCAACGTCAAGGCGCTGCAAATAGAGGGTTCGGGTGCTCTGGCTGCGATCTGCAACGCGTTGCGTCACGGCTGCCACGGTAGGATGAAGTTGCATGGTAACTTGCTGCCCTTTGATAATGTAACTAAATTACATAAAGAATGGTAACGGGTTTTAGCCGTTGATTCCAGCCTGCGGTTACCAAACAGTTACCAACCGTTCGCTGTCTATTTGCGCTGTCTATTTGCGCTTTCAACCTGTGCCATCCCCCGCCGCACTCAACCCGAGCTCGAACAAAGGCCGGGCGAGGCTGAGTGAAGCAGAGTGAGTCCTCGGAACGCCGATTGCGGCCGCTTGCAGCCAGGGTTGGTAAAGTAGGCCAAGATTTTCCTGCCCATGAACATGAAAACCCACGTTACCCCCGCGCCGTTTTATACCCGAACCGACTGGTACCCGCCGCCCGTGCGTGACCCGGCGCCGATGCTGGAAGCCACCCGGCGTACGTGGGGTGGACGCGCCGATTTGTGGGTTTTTGGTTATGCCTCGCTGATCTGGCGACCCGATTTTGAGGTGGCAGAAAAACGGCCAGCCCGGGTGCATGGCTGGCACCGGGCCTTGAAGATGTGGAGCCGGGTGAACCGGGGCACACCTGAAGTACCCGGCCTGGTTTTTGCCATGTTGACGGGTGGCAGTTGCCAAGGCATGGTGCTGCGGGTTCGCCACCACGACGCCGAGGACGTGCTGCAAAAATTGTGGTTGCGCGAGATGGTGACAGGCGTTTACGACCCCAAATGGCTGCAGTGTCACACAGCCCAAGGCCCCGTGAAGGCCCTGGCGTTCACGCTGTCGCGCAAGAGCAGCAACTTCACGGGCGAACTCAGCCACGAGCACTACCAAAAAATCTTTTCGCAAGCACAGGGCCGTTATGGCACAACGCTGGAATACGCCCGGCAAACCCATTCAACCTTGCAGGAACATGGCATTGAAGACCGCGCATTGAGAAAGCTGCTGGCTTTGGCACGTGATGCCACACCCAAAGCATCAACCGCCTGATCGCGCGTCCAACAGCGCTTGTGCTGCTTTCAATTCATCAACGGTATCGATGTCGGTGATACAACCCACATCACTGACGGCGACCTCTAACACCGCAAAGCCGCGCACGACTGCTGCCGCACCCTGTGCGCCCGTCAACCCCATCAATGCCCCGCCGCAGGCCCTTGTAAAACCCACCGGATGGCCGCGCTGGCCATTGCACACGGGCACCACCACCTGGTACGCTGCCAACGGCTCGAGCAGCTTGGCTGCCAACAGCTGCAGGGTAGCGGGCTGAATCAGCGGCAAATCGCCCGGCAAAACCAACCAACCCTGCGCATCCGGCGTGGCCCGAACTGCCGCCGCCACCGAATCGCCCATGCCCGGGTGGCCGGCGTCTTCGACGTGGCAAGGCAAACCGCTGGCCTTCACCGCATCAATCACATGCTTTAGCACGGGTTTGCCCGACAGCAACGCCTTCAATTTATGACTTTGGCCCCCAGAAGCCAAAAAGCGCTCACCCCGGCCAGAAGCCAGGATGAGCGCTGTCGGGAACCTACCGGTCAAATCAGTTGGCGGTCATTAGGCTGATTTGATGGAATCTGCCGTGACGGGCAAGCTGCGGACCCGTTTGCCGGTGAGCTTGGCAATTGCATTGGTAACCGCGGGTGCAATCAACGCCACCACCGGTTCACCAATGCCACCGGGCTTCTCGGTGCTGTTGACCAACACGATGTCGATTTGCGGCGAATCGGTCATGCGCGGCAGCAAGAACTGGTGGAAGTTGGTTTGCTGAACACGGCCCTTGTCGACGGTAATGTTTTGCATCAGCGTCATGCCCAAGCCAAAGTTCACGCTGGACTGGATTTGCGCCTCCACCGTATCGGGGTTGACCATGCGGCCCACATCGGCGGCAACCGTTATCTTATGAACCTTGGGCGCGCCGCCTTCCAGGCTAATCTCTGCGACCAAGGCAATGTAGGACTCGTAGCCTTCCATCAACGCAATGCCACGCGAACGGCCAGCCGCCGGTGCCGTTGCCCAGCCCGCTTTGTCGGCAGCAAGCTTCAGCACGTTGGCGTAACGCGGTGCATTGCCCAACAAGCTCATGCGGTATTCCATCGGGTCTTTACCGGCCTTGACAGCCAGTTCGTCAATGAAACCTTCATTAGCGAACACATTGGGCGCATGGCTCACGGAGCGCAGGTAACCGACACGCAGACCGGCATCGTGTTTCACCACGTCGTGCTTGGTTGCCGGGATTTCATAGCCCGCAATAGCCGCTTCCGTCATGAGCGGATCCTGCACTGCGGCTGGCAAACCAAACACTCGCCCGGTGATGGACTGGCCGGTGTGGCGGAATGAGTAGGCCGTGGGCTTGCCGTCGGCACCCAAGGCCGCTGCCATGGTGTGAATGGCCAGCGGACGGTAAAAATCGTGCGTCATGTCGTCTTCACGCGACCACACCAGCTTGACCGGCTTGTTGACAGCCTTGGCAATCTGGGCCGCCTGGACGATGAAGTCGATGTCGATGCGCCGACCAAAACCGCCACCCAGGAAGGTGGTGCGCAGGGATACATCTTCCGGCTTGAGACCCACCGCCTTGGCAATGGCACCTTGGGCGGCATCTTGCCATTGTGTTGGCCCGATCAGGGACATCTTGCCGTCTTTGTACCAGGCGGTGAAGTTCATCGGCTCCAGCGGCGAATGCGAGACGTTCTGGCTTACGTACTCGGCCCGCAACACATTTTGCGAAGCGCCGATCACGGCATCCGCATCGCCCACTGCCTTCAGCGGGAGGGCGGTACCTGATTTGGCAGCAGCGCGTGTGCCTTCAAACATGGCAGCCGTGTTGAGGTTGGCGTTTGCGCCTTCATCCCAGGTGATGGCCAAGGCCTTGCGGGCCTGATTGGCACGCCACCAAGTGTTGGCGACAACGGCCACACCATCAGGAATTTCGACCACATCGATAACACCGGGCATGCCTTTGGCCTTGGCGGAATCAACCGACTTGACCTTGCCACCAATCACCGGGCACTGCTCCAGCGCGGCGTACACCATGCCTGGCAATTTGACGTCGATACCGAATTCTGCCGAGCCGTTCACTTTGGCAGGCGTATCAAGGCGGCGCGTTGCCTTGCCGACGATGGTGAAATCTTTCGGGTCTTTGATGGATGGCTTCTCGGGCACCGGCAATTTGGAGGCCGCTGCAGCCAATTGGCCGTAGGTGGCTTTTTTGCCGTTCGGGCCAACCACGGTTCCGTTGACGGCTTTGAGTTCACTGCGGTCCACTTTCCATTTCTCAGCTGCCGCACTGATCAGCATTTCGCGCACCTGGGCGCCACCGACGCGCAGCTTCTCCCACGCGTCACGTACCGAGGTCGAACCACCCGTCAGTTGCGGACCACCCAGCAAGGGGTTGCCATAAACCTTGGCGTTGGGCGGTGCAATCGCCACCTGAATCTTGCGGAAATCAACATTGAGCTCTTCAGCAATCAGCATCGGCAACGCGGTGTAAACGCCCTGGCCCATTTCTGAACGGGCGGAAATCAGGGTGATGACGTTGGAGTCGCTGATATGCACCCAGGCGTTGGGGGTGTGCACGGTACCAGCGGCTTTGGCCACTGAAAACGGCAAGGCAAAACCCATCAGCAATCCGCTGCCACCGATGGTGGAGGTTTTCAGGAAGGAACGGCGCGAGGTTTGAATAGAAGTCGTCATGTTCGTGCTCCTTAGGCTTTGCGCATCGACGATGCAGCATCTTTGATGGCAGCGCGAATGCGGGGGTAGGTACCGCAACGGCAAATATTACCGGCCATGGCGGCATCAATGTCTGAATCGCTGGGATTCTTGTTGGTAGCCAACAAGGCAGCGGCGCTCATCAGTTGGCCCGACTGGCAATAACCACACTGGGGCACGTCGTGTTTGATCCACGCCATTTGCAGGGGGTGGCTGTTGTTTTTGGACAGGCTTTCCACAGTGGCGACTTTTTTGCCGGAAACGCTGGAGACCGGGGTTTGGCAAGACCGGATGGCCTGGCCGTTCAGGTGCACGGTACAGGCGCCACACTGCGCCAAACCGCAACCAAATTTGGTGCCGGTCAGGCCCAATTCATCACGAATCACCCACAGCAACGGGGTGTCCGCTTCAGACTTGGCGGATACCGCCTTGCCATTGACTTGAAAATTAACGCTCATCGTGGTGTCTCCTGGTGAGATTTGGCAATATGGCCAATCGAATATTTACCCGCTGCATAGGGTAGCCGCGCACCATGGCCCACGTATGCGGGAAACCCCTTGGTTGCACGACAATTCGCAAATTGAAACAACCGTTATACAGCGGTGCGAAACCTTCAGGATCAATGGCGGGTTTCTTCGCCAGCTACCTCGGCTTTTCAGGTCATTTTCAGACGGCCCCAGTTTTGATGACCAGGACGGGGAAAATGGAGCGTCCGGTCGCTTTTGACCGCCAACCTGAACCCGCAAAGACTATGCCCGCATCCAATCCGTTCTCTGAAATCCCGACCCAACACCTGTTGGTCACCGGGGGTACGGGGTTTATTGGCAGTGCTTTGATTGCCCAGTTGCTCACGGCCGGGCATCAGGTGGTCGTGTTGACCCGAAACCCGGCGCGTGCAAACGCCCGCTGGGGTGGAAAAGTAAGGTGTGTTGACGATTTGAATGCGCTGCTGGCCAACCCAGCCCTGACCCCGATTGACGGTGTGATCAACCTGGCGGGCGCACCGGTGGTGGGGTTGCCATGGTCTCAAGCCCGGCAGCGGGTTTTGTTGGCCAGCCGGGTCGGCACCACCCAGCGGGTGATTGAAGCATTTGCCCAAGCATCGCGCAGCGACCCCCACTTCAAGGGCCCACCGGTTTGGATACAAGCCAGCGCCATTGGTTTTTATGGTGTGCGGGAACCCGCAGAACGCCTGACTGAATCCAGCCTGCCCGGCAGCGGCTTCATGTCGGCGCTTTGCCGTGAGTGGGAAGCTGCCGCCTTGCCCGCCGCCCTTGCCGGAGCGCGCCAGGTCGTACTGCGCTTGGGCGTTGTATGGGCCGAAGGCGGTGCGCTGCCGCCTTTGCTGATGCCGATACGCCTAGGATTGGGTGGACGGGTGGGCAGTGGTGCGCAAATCGTCAGCTGGATTCACTTGCAAGACGTGTTGCGGCTGATTGCGCGAGGGTTGGTGCACGGTTTGGCGGGTGATTTGTCGGCACCCCCGATGCAGGGCACCTACAACGCTGTTGCACCCGAGCCGATCAGCCAAGCCCAGTTTGTCGCCACGGCGGCAAAGGTGCTGCACCGACCCAACTGGTTGCCGCTGCCAGCCGCTCCCCTGCGCTGGGCGCTGGGTGAAATGGCCCAAATTTTTGTCGATGGCCAACACGTTGTGCCTGAGCGGTTGCTGGCAGAAGGGTTTCGCTTTGACTTCCCCGAAGCGGCGGGTGCACTGCGTGATTTGGCGGGGTAGCATAGGCAAACCCATACATACAAACAAACGCCTTGCCGTCGGCGAACCACTCCTTGCCCGGTTTACTGCCTTTTAAAAACCCTCCCTATGACACTTCTTGCCGATCTGCGAAAAAGTTACGAAAAAGCCGAACTCGACGAAGCCTCTGCCCCGCACGATCCGCTGGTACTGTTCCAGCGCTGGCTTGATGAAGCCATCGCCGTGAAAGTGCCCGAGCCCAACGCCATGACCCTGGCCACGGTGGGCATCGATGGGCGGCCCTCTACACGGGTGCAGCTGATCAAGGGCCTGGATGCGCGCGGCATCGTCTGGTACACCAATTACCAGGGGCGCAAAGGGCATGAACTGGCGCAAAACCCGTTCGGCGCTTTGCAGTTCCACTGGGTAGAGCTGGAACGTGTGGTGCGCATTGAAGGCCGCGTCGAGAAAATCAGTGAGGCCGACAGCGATGCCTATTACCAAAGCCGCCCGCTGGATTCACGCATCGGCGCTTGGGCATCGCCCCAAAGCGAAGTCATCAGCAGCCGCATGGTGTTGGTGACCAATGCCGCCAAATTCGCCGCCAAATTCGCCCTGAACCCGCCGCGTCCACCGCATTGGGGTGGTTACCGGCTGGTACCCGACACCTGGGAGTTTTGGCAAGGCCGCAGGAGCCGCCTGCATGACCGGCTGCGTTATCGCCTGGACGGCACTGGCCTTTGGGTGAGAGAACGTTTGGCACCGTGATGCGCACGGGCTCCAGCGGCCCGGATGGGGTTTATGCTCGGTGCACCAAAAATTGCTTAAATTTATTTTTGCTTAAAAATTTAATTAATTTCATACTAATTTACTACTAACATAATAGCTAATAGTGCAATTTTTTACTGAACAAAAACCGGTTTTCTTTTCTCAATAAATGCCATAACAGATTCTTTGTGCTCTGCCGTCTTGTGCGCAATCGCCTGGTAACCCGCTGAAAGCTCCAGCAGCGACTCCATCGTTGCCAACTGGCCC
>JANOVW010000097.1:0-2436 GCA_031417575.1 Rhodoferax sp.
CGCCATTCACTTGCGGTCTTGAGCCCATCGCCAGGGTGATGTGGGTGCCCAGGCAATGCGCGGGGTCTTGCGCACCGACCGAGCTGGTCACCGCAGAACCCCAATCGCCACCCTGCGCGGCGTACCGCGCGTAGCCCAAACGCGCCATGAGTTGTGCCCTAGCCTGCGCGATGCGGTCGACCCCCCAGCCCGTGCTGGTGGGTTTGCCCGAGAAGCCAAAACCCGGCAGCGACGGGCACACCACATGAAACGCGTCTTCAGCCTTGCCGCCAAACAGCGTGGGGTTGGTCAGCGGCTCTATCACCTTGTGAAACTCGGCGATGGAGCCCGGCCAGCCGTGGGTCAAGAGCAGCGGCATCGCGTTGGCGTGGGGCGAAAGCGCGTGGATGAAGTGAATATCGATCCCGTCGATTTCCGTCATGAACTGGGGAAACCGGTTCAGCGCGGCTTCTTGTTTGCGCCAATCAAAACCATCGGCCCAATAGGCACAGATGTCCTGAATCCAGGCCAGCGGAGCGCCTTGGCTCCAGTCATTGACCAACTCGGCTTCGGGCCAACGGGTGTTGTGCAGGCGGGCGCGCAGGTCTTGCAGCAACGCGTCGGCTACCTTGATTTGAAACGGGCGAATCGAGTCGTTGGCCATGGGCTGGTGTCTTTCGTTGCTTACAGATTCAACACCCGCTCTAAAGCAGGCGGAGATCAGCTTTTCAGCAAATTGCCCAGCGCTATCAGCCCTGGTACGGTGATCGGGTCGTTCGCTGCGCTGTAGGCGATGGGGTGCGAGGCAAACCGTGCAACCACCAGCCCGGCTTTGGGGGCAATGTAGAGGCGCTGGCCATGAATGCCGCGCCCTTCGTAAGCGTCGTGTTCGTTATGCGTTACCCACCACATGTTGCGGTAGCTATAGCCGGGTATCAGCCCATATCCGGCCTTGGCAAACTTGGCCTTGTCGCTGCCCCGGTTGCAATCCGCCACCACCGCTTCGGGTATCACCTGCTGGCCGCCCGCTGTGCCCTGGCAACGCATCATCTCGCCAAAACGCGCCATGTCGCGCAGCGAGGCGCTCAGGCCGCCGCCGCCGAACGGCACACCGATGGAATCGACCGTGATGTAGCCATCTTCTTCAGCGCCGATTTTTTGCCAAATGCGTTCCGACATCATGTCGGCCAGCCCCTGACCAGTGACCCGTTTCATCACCCAGGCCATCACCTCGGTGTTCACCGTTTTGTAGGCAAAGGCATCACCGTGCGCACCTTCTTTTTTCAGGGTTTGCAAAAAGCCGTAAAGGCTGGTCGGCCCGGTGTAACCCGCCCCACGCGTTCTGAAGCCACCGGCCCGGGCGAATTCCCATATCTCGGCCTTGGGGTCGGAATAGGCTTCGGAATAAGCCACGCCAATTTGCATGTCCATCACCTGCCGGAGCGTGGCGTCAGCATAGGCGGTGCCAGCCATTTCGGGCAGGTAATGCGGAATGAGCTGGCTATCGTCCAGCACGCCTTCATGCGCCAGCGTGGCGCACAAGGTGCCTGCGTAGGATTTGGTGATGGAAAAGCAGCTGTGGGGCACGTGGGCTTTCAGCGCACCGGGGTATTTTTCATACACCCGTTTGCCGTCGTGCAGCACCACGATGCCGTCGGTGTAGGTGTCAGCCAAGGTGTCGGCCCAGGTGCGCCGCTCGCCCTGCATGTCGTTGAAAACCAGCGCGTCAATCGTGCCTTGCGTGGCGGTGTTCAGCGGAGCCAAATCACTGGCTGCCCGCGCGCCACGCCACACAGCGGCTGAGGGCGCCAGCTCGCGGGTATGCGCCAGGCTCCAGCGGATTTTGGGAAAGCTCAGCGTGTCGTCATCTTCAAACCGAATCAGCTTGTCGGCCGGTGGCGGTGTGCCTTGCATCCAGCCCAAAGTGTGGGCATCCGAAGCGTGGCCGTCCAGGTAGTCGCGGCCATCAAAGTGCAAGGTTCCGTTGGGCATGGGGGTGTCTCCTGAGGATGTTTTTGAAAGGTTCCAAGTCAGTGTAGTAGACAAAATTCAGGCACCCTTGTTACGATGGCGACTCCAACTGCCTTGCCCGGCGTATAGGCAACCCCTTCCCATTTTCAACTGTCAAAGGAATCAGATCATGGCCACCTACGTTGATGGATTTGTTTTGCCCGTGCTTGCCAGCCGCATGGCGGATTACAAAAAGATGGCCAAAAAGGCCGGCAAAATCTGGATGGAGCATGGCGCACTGGCCTACCAGGAATGTGTGGCCGACCACGTGCCGGTGGGCAAAGTCACCTCGTTTCCGCAAGCCGTGAAACTCAAAGAAGGCGAAGTCGTGGTGTTCTCTTGGGCGGTTTACAAATCGCGCAAGCACCGCGACGCGGTGATGAAAAAAGTGATGAGCGACCCGCGCCTGAAGTTTGATGCCGCCACCAACCCGTTTGACGGCAAACG
>JANOVW010000098.1:0-1668 GCA_031417575.1 Rhodoferax sp.
GGCACGGCGGCATAAAGTGTCAGCGTTACGCCGCACCAATCAGGCAACACCCGGATCAGGTGCCCTTCGCGCAACGGCGCGTGTGCAACGAACGACGGCAGGGCAACGATGCCGATACCGGCCAAACAGCTGGCCAACATCAGATCAATGTGGTTGGTGGTCATGGCGATGTTGCCTGCCGGAACCACTACCGATTGGGGGCCGCTGCTGTGTACGTTGCCGTGTTCGTTGCCCTTGCCCTTGCCGGTGCCCTGGCGGTGGAGCGTCAGGCCCTGCCGTAACGCTGCCACAGCCGGTAAAACGCCTTCAAATTGTGCCAAATCTGCGGGTTGGTCGGGTATGCCCTGGCGTGCCAGGTAACTGGGGGCTGCGCACAAAACAAAGGCAGAGCGGGCGAGTTTACGCACCACAAAATCACCTTCCAACACTTGTTCACCGATGGAGAGGATGGAGATGTCAAAGTGCTCATCCGCCGTAACCACCGGGCCCGGTGCGCTGAGTTCAAGCGTGATGTTGGGCTGCAATTTCCGAAAGGCCGGCAAGTTGGGGGCCAGCTGGTGCACCGCAAATGCGGGTGGGCACAACACCCGCAAGCTGCCCTTGGCCAACTGGGTTGAAGAGCCCGCCAGCGCGTCGGCCTCGTCGACATCCTGCAAGATATTGCGGGCCCGATCCAGGTAGGCGGCTCCGGTTGTCGTCAGGGCCAGAGTGCGCGTGGTGCGGTTCAGCAGGCGGGCCCCCACATGCGCTTCAAGCTCGGCCACTGTGCGGGTGACCACTGCCGGGGCCATGTCAAGCGCCCGTGCGGCACCGGCAAAACTGCCTTGCGCAATAACCTGCGAGAACACCCGCATTGCCCGAAGTTGATCCATCGTTGGATTGTTCCATTTTTATCAACAGTCTGTTGATGGTGCGCTACTTTTCAGCGATTGCGCACAAATTTACAGTTCATTCATCGCACTGATTCATCGCTCAAGCCCCTTTAACTCACCCAGGAAACGCCATGCAAAACCAAACCACACCCCGCCCAACAGCACCCTTCAATCCGCCCGCCAAAGCGCGCTTCAAAGCACACCTTAAATCCCGTCTGAATAGTCTGTGGTTGGCCGCATTGCTGGCCAGCGCCCTACCGGCGTACGCTGAGCTGGATGCCGATAGTGCAAAAAAACTGGCCACTTTTCACACCAGCCCTGCTGCGGCGGGCACGTTGATCTATCGCGGCAGTGTTTCGGCGCTCAATCGGTCGCCTGCCGAAGCGCTCTTTACCTACGAACGCCGCACTGAAAAAAATACCCATGGCGCATTGGCTGCGCATCTCACCAGTGACTTGCAAGGTGACGTGGTGATTGTGGAGGCTGCCCAGTCGTCACCCACCTACGAACTGCAGCGTTTTGATGCCATCAACAAGCAGCTGGGATTCAGCGGTTCGGTGGTGGTCAGCGCCAACGGTCGCCGTCTGGACTACCACCTCAACGACAACGGCAAGGTCAGCACGGCGTCTGAAGACATCAGCGACCCGGTGGTGAGCGGCCCGCAGATGTTTGGCTTCATCCTGAAAAATTTGGGCTTGCTGAAAACCGGCAAAACACTGCCCGTGCGAATGATCGTCTTGAAAGACAAAACGACTTACGGCTTCGACATTCGGCTGGAAAAGGAAGTGAACGGGCA
>JANOVW010000099.1:0-1996 GCA_031417575.1 Rhodoferax sp.
CTACCGCGCTGGGTTACCAGCGCACACCCAGCCGCACAAACAGCTTCGAGAGCACAAAAAGTGGCCCGACCAGCAAATACTGCAAATCTTCAAAAAACGAGGGTTTTTTGCCTTCAATCTTGTGCCCGATGAACTGGAAGACCCACGAGACCACAAAAACCGCCACTGAAACCGGGAGCAGGGCTTCGCCCAGCAGGCCGACGACGTAGAGGCTCAGGGCGGCAAACAGCGTCATGATGATCATGAACACGGTGGAGAGCTTGGCGTAATAGACCACGCTGGCGGCAATGGTGAACAGGGCCAGGTAAGGGTGAACCCAGTGCAACACGCCGATCAGGCTGAAGACGATCAGCGGGATGGCGGCGTAGTGGATCAGCTCGTTGGTGGGATGCCGATGGCTTTCGCCGTAAACGGACAAGAGGTGATCAACCATGCGCACAGGTTCGGCTAACGGATTGGTTTCGGGGGTGGCTTGCATGGGTTCTCCAAAGGGCGGGCAGGGTGTTAAGTCAAAAAAGTGGCACGTTGGCAGGGTGGCGTGCACTGTAACTTTGGCCCTTGGCAATGGCAAGGGTGGGGCGCATGGTAATCAATAGCGCGCCAGTCGTAAACAAAAGCTCGCTAGCGATGTGCCTCTGTGGCGGTGAGTAGCGCAGTTTGAGGTGTATTGAGTGGGCTATTCGCACATTTATGGGTAGCAATAATGTTTAAAATTTAAAAATTTAAATGAATATTTAAAGCATAAATATTATCGATATAATCAATAATGCTATAATTAAAATATCATGTTGTGCAATTGAATTTTTAACAATTGACATTATTTTTCTAAATAAATTTAAATAAATAATTAAAATATGGTTTAGAAAAATAAATTAAAAAATATGTAAACCCGCGCAGGGCATGCGGCCCCAAGTCTTGACTCACAGTTTTCGGCTTTCCATGGCCCAGTTGCGCCAGGCCACAATGCCAAAACCGTCGCCGCAATCAATGCGTTGGAGCTGGTTTTTGGCGGGGTTTGCATTCGCGGCAGCCAAAGTTGCGGTTGCGCCTGAATTGGCCGAAGCGGCAGACGCTGCCGCAGTAGGGGTTGCCACCGGGGGGCGGCCCGCGATAACACCCCGCAAACCCAGAAAAAGCCGCCGCGCATCAGCCGCTGCCACCTGTGTGCTGACAAAAACGGCGGGGTGGCTGGTGCTGCGCAGGGTGCGGTCGGTTTCGATCTGGCCTGGGTTGCACAGCGCCAGGCCGCTTCGCACAAGCCAAGGTGCCAGACCAGGTTTGAGCACCAGCAGTGGCACATCGCAGGCCAAACGTGCGCTGCTTTGCAGCACCACTTCGCCCGCCGATAGGGTGCTGGCGGCATCACGCAGCACGGTGATGTGGCGTTTTTTAAGTGCCAATGCCAAACAAGCCTGTAAGGCCGGTGCCAACCCTTCACCAACCGGCACCCCGCCGGTGATGAGCGTCACGGCGCTGCCTTTAAACGCGTGGTGCAAGGCAAAGGCCAGCTCCAGTGCCGATTTTTCAAGGGGCCAATGGGCCGCCGGTTGATGAACCGCCGGGGGCTCCATCGGCATCGGCTGGGTGGTATCCAACGCTTCGCGGGTGGTTTCGCTATCGGTTGATCCACCCACGGGCGTGCTGGGGTTCAGGTTCAATACCACTGCAAATCGCAACGGCCGGGTCGCCGCCAAGGCTTGCACCTGCGGCCAGAGTTTGCAAAAGGCTTCGCGCGGGCGCACAAATAGGCCGTTGGCACGGGCACCCGGCAGTGCAGCGTCAATCTGATCGCGGTTTTGCACCGGTTCGGCCTCGACGCTGAGCCAGTCAAACCGCAGGGTTCGGCCGTCGTCCAGCAGCAGGGTTTTGGCCACTGCATCCAGCGCTTGGGGGTTGTTGTCAATCCAGCGGGCTCCGCTTTTTTGTACCAGGGCCTCCAACTCCTCGGCCTCTGCGCTGGCCTGGCGTGCCAAGGCCTCAGCGGCAGCACCTGGGC
>JANOVW010000100.1:0-3438 GCA_031417575.1 Rhodoferax sp.
AGCAGTCTTGCCAAAGCCGCCCAGGCGTTTCTTAGTCGGGCCGGGCCCCATCCGTAAATGACCTGGAAAGGCAGGTTGGCCTGTTGTAGACGTGCCCGCCAGGTTTGGTCTTGCAAACCGCCTTCCCGGGCCGATGGCAAATCCAGCCCCATGAGCAGAACCACATCGAAGTGCTGGTTTGGAAAACCCGCGTCCTGCGCTACGGTCACTTCAAGTGCCGCGGGGTTTTCCTGTGTGGCTTGCGACTCCAGCAAGGCTTTGCGCAACTCAACGCGACCGCTGTGGGCCGCACCCACCAGAGCCACCTTGAACAACCGGGGTGGTGTGAACACGGGCAGCTTTAGCAAGTCTTGAACCTGACAAGCGCTATTTGGTAACGTGCACAAAAATCTCGTTGGCCTTGACCATGCCCAGCTCCAGCCGGGCACGTTCTTCCACCATCTCCAGGCCTTCGCGCAGGTCTTTGACCTCGGCATCCAGCCGCTCATTGGCTTGCAGTGCCCGGCTGTTTTTGGCATTTTGCTCACGCAGTTCGGCTTGCATCACGTTCACGCTGCGCACGCTGCCGCGCCCCAGCCACAGCTGGGCGTGCAAAATGACCAGCAGCGCCAGAAGCAAGGCAGGAACAAAGCGGTTGGCCATGTTTAGGGGTTGGCTTATCCAGGTTCAGCCGTTGGCAACGAGCAGTCAGCGCAAGTTGTAGAACGCCGCGCGACCGGGGTAACTGGCGATGTCGCCCAGGTCTTCTTCAATGCGCAACAGCTGGTTGTATTTGGCCATGCGATCCGAGCGGCTCAGGCTGCCGGTTTTGATCTGCAAGGCGTTGGTGCCCACGGCGATGTCGGCAATGGTGGAATCTTCAGTTTCGCCGCTGCGGTGGCTGATGACGGCGGTGTAACCGGCGCGTTTGGCCATCTCGATGGCGGCGAAGGTTTCGGTCAGCGTGCCAATCTGGTTGATCTTGATCAGAATCGAATTGGCAATGCCTTTGTCAATGCCTTCCTTGAGGATTTTGGTGTTGGTCACGAACAAATCATCACCCACGATTTGCACCTTTTTGCCCAGGCGTTCGGTCAACAGCTTCCAGCCGTCCCAGTCGCCCTCAGACATGCCGTCTTCAATGCTGATGATGGGGTATTTGTCGACCCAAGTCGCCATCACGTTGATCCACTCTTCGCTGGAAAGCACCAAGCCTTCGGCTTCGAGGTGGTATTTGCCGTCTTTGTAGAACTCGCTGGCGGCGCAATCCAGGCCCAATGCAATTTGTTCACCCGCTACGTACCCGGCGGCAGCAATGGCTTCCAGAATCATCTGAATAGCGGCTTCATGGTTGGGCACGTTCGGTGCAAAACCACCTTCGTCGCCCACGGCAACACTCATGCCTTTGTCGTGCAGGATTTTTTTGAGTGCATGGAACACCTCGGCCCCATAACGAACCGCTTCGCGAAAGCTGGGTGCGCCCACCGGGATGATCATCAGCTCTTGCAGATCGAGGTTGTTGTTGGCATGCGCGCCGCCGTTCACCACATTCATCATGGGCACCGGCATTTGCATGCCACCCATGCCGCCAAAGTAGCGGTACAGCGGCAGGCCGCTTTCTTCGGCCGCAGCGCGGGCCACCGCCATTGAAACCGCCAACATGGCGTTGGCACCCAGGCGCGATTTGTTGTCGGTGCCGTCCAGATCAATCAGGGTTTTGTCCAGAAAAGCCTGCTCAGAGGCATCCAGCCCCAGCACGGCTTCAGAGATTTCGGTGTTGATGAACTCCACCGCCTTGAGCACGCCCTTGCCGCCGTAGCGGGATTTGTCGCCGTCGCGCAGCTCAATCGCCTCGCGTGAACCGGTAGAGGCACCGGACGGCACGGCGGCGCGGCCCATGGTGCCGCTTTCCAGCAGCACATCACATTCCACAGTGGGGTTGCCACGTGAATCGAGTATTTCGCGGCCTACGATGTCAACAATTGCGCTCATGGTTTCATTTTCTCCGGTTCAAGTTTCAAAATAAGGTTGGTTTGTTTTTTGGCTGGGCGCTACCGGGTGCGTGAGGCGTGGCGCCATGCATGGCGGTGTGCGCCCACAGGTCATGCCAGGGCATGGCCTCAGGTGTGATCACCAGGAGACAGGCGGCGCAGTAATTGAGGTATTCCAGCAGGTCCTGGCCTGCAGACTTGCGCGTGGGTTCGATCACATCGCCCAGAATGATCACCTCGAAGGTCTCTGCCGGGTTCTTCAACAGATCCAGGGCCGATTGGCTGCGTACGTCGTTGTAACCGATGTCCAGCACTTTGGCGGGCCGGATTTGCTGCAGCAAATGCAGGGTCAGATCGTCAAACGTTGTGTAGGAATAACCGGAGTACATGGATGAACAGAGGTGAGGCCAGCGGTATCAGACGCCCTCGACCACCACCATCCGCATGATGGCAGCACCGGCACGGGCCTGGCGGGCTTTTGCGTATTCGGCAGACGCGTTGAAGGCTTTGGCGGCTTCATAGCTCGGGAATTTAAGGATAACAATCCGCTCGGGAACCCAATCGCCTTCCAGCACTTCCAGCTTGCCACCGCGGGCAATCACTTCGGCACCATGGGCTTGCATGGCTGCAGTTGACCATTTTTTATAGTCTTCGTATTGGGTCGGGTTGGTAACCTGAACGTTGGCTATGATGAGTCCGCAAGGCATGGTCAAACTCCGAAGTTGGTTTCAAGAAAACCGTTTTTCTTGGTTACGCGGTCCAGCTCAAGCAGCGTTTGCAGCAAGGCTTTCATGTGTTTGAGCGGCACCGCATTGGGGCCATCGCTGAGTGCTACCGCGGGGTTGGGGTGGGTCTCCATGAAGAGGCCCGCGACGCCCACGGCAACTGCCGCGCGCGCCAGTACCGGCACCATCTCGCGCTGGCCGCCGCTGCTGGTGCCTTGGCCCCCCGGAAGCTGTACGGAATGGGTGGCGTCAAATACGACCGGTGCATGGGTTTCGCGCATGATGGCCAGGCTGCGCATGTCGCTCACCAAATTGTTGTACCCAAAACTCGCACCGCGTTCGCAGGCCATGAAGTTGTCTTCTTCCAGGCCTTTTTCACGCGCGGCGGCGCGGGCCTTGTCGATGACGTTTTTCATGTCGCCTGGTGCCAGGAATTGCCCCTTTTTGATGTTCACGGGTTTGCCGCTTTGGGCCACGGCCCGAATGAAATCGGTTTGGCGGCACAAGAAAGCCGGCGTTTGCAAGACATCCACAACGCTGCAAACTTGCGCAATTTGCGATTCATCGTGGATGTCAGTCAGGATGGGAACCTGCAAATCGCGTTTGACCTTGGCCAAAATATCCAGCCCTTTGTCGATACCCGGGCCACGGAAAGTATTGCCACTGCTGCGGTTGGCTTTGTCAAAACTGCTTTTGAAGATGAACGGGATGCCCAACGAAGCGGTGATTTCTTTCAGCGTGCC
>JANOVW010000101.1:0-2059 GCA_031417575.1 Rhodoferax sp.
ACCATCAAACAGGCCCATCAAAACCGAGGTGCCCAGCGACCAAAACAGGTTGGGCGTGTTGATCAGCTCAATGATCTCAGGCCCGCGAAAACCGGCGTTGGCCGACAGCGATATTTGCGGGAAAAACGCCGTTTGTGCCACACCGACCTGGGCGTTGGCGGCCGCTGCGCGGGCGGCAGCGGCGGCAATGTCGGGGCGCCGCTCCAGCAACTGGCTGGGCAGTTGCACGGGGATTTGCGGCGCGGCCGGCAAACGGGCCGTTCGCGCCACAGTCAAAGCGGCGGCGGGTTTGCCCAGCAGCGTGGCCAGGGCGTTCTCGAGTTGGGCGCGGTTGCTGTGGGAATCGATGAGCTGCACCTGCGTTGAACGCAGCTGGGTTGTGGCTTGGGCGACGTCCAACGCCGACACGATGCCCGCGTTGTAGCGGTTTTGCGTGAGTTCCAGCGAACGCTGGTAGGCCACAACCGAGCGCTCCAGCAACGCGGCCTGGCTTTCAGCGTGGCGCATCGACAGGTAGGTTTGGGTCAAAGCCGCCTGTACTGACAAGCGCGCAGCGGCCAGGTCGGCTTCACTGGCTTGCAGGCGGGCTTGGGCGGCGTCGATGCCGCCAGCCAGGCGGCCCCACAAATCCAGCTCCCAACGGGCTGTGCCGGTGAGGGAGTTGGCGGTAGTCGGAGCCGTGCCGCCCGCATTGACACCATGGTTAATACCCGCGCTGACACCCACCACGGGCGACTGGCTGGCCCTGCTGCTGCGCAGCGCCGCACGCGCCACGGCCAGTTGCGCGGCATTTGCTTTCAGCGTTTCGCTGCCCACCCGCACCTGCGCCTGCAGGTCGTTGAGCACGGCATCATCAAAAAGTTGCCACCAGGCATCAGGTACCGCCGGGGTTTGGGTGTCGGCGGTTTTCCAGAGTGACGACGCCTTGAAGGCCGCGGGCACTGGCATGTCTGGTTTTTTGAAGGGCTCGGGCGACGCACAAGCCACCAGGCCCATGAGGCACACCAAACAGGCCAGCAACAACACGGCCGGCATGGATACCCGCCGATCGGCTATAGGTGAATGACAGTTCCGGATCATGAAGAACCTTTTGGCAACGCTGCAGTGGCGATGGGCAGTGCAACGGGTAGTGCAATGGGTAGTGCAATGGGTAGTGCGGGTTTAAACCAGCCCCGCAGGCGGTTGGCCAGCCTGGAGCTGCCGGTCCGCAATTGGTCCATCAGCAAATAAACGACGGGCGTGGTGTAAAGCGTGAGCACCTGGCTGAGGATGAGCCCGCCCACCACCGCAATGCCCAGCGGTTGGCGCAATTCGGCCCCGTCACCCGCGCCAAACAGCGAAGGCATAGCCAGCGGTATCGCGCCAAAAATGGCCGCTATCGAGGTCATCAAGATCGGCCTGAAGCGCAACTGGGCGGCGGTGTAAATGGCCTGCGCGGCGTTCAGGCGGCCATGGCGTTGCCGTTCAATGGCGAAGTCGATCATCATGATGGCGTTTTTCTTCACAATGCCAATCAGCAAAATGACCCCGATGAAGGCAATGATGGACAACTCGGTGTTGAACCATTGCAGCGCCAGCAGTGCCCCAATGCCGGCCGAGGGCAGGGTGCTCAAAATGGTGATGGGGTGAATCAGGCTTTCATACAAAATGCCCAGCACCAGGTAAATGGTGACCAAGGCGGCAAGTATCAGCATGGGCTGGCTTTCCAGCGATTTGGCAAAGGCGCGTGCCGTGCCCTGGAAGGTGCCACGCACCGACACGGGCACGCCCAGCTCGGCCACCGCGTTTTCAATGGCAGCGGTAGCTTCCGAGAGTGACACATTGGGCGACAGGTTGAAGCTGATGGTCGAAGCCGGTGTGCCGCTTTGGTGGTTGACCGACAGCGGCGTGTTGGTGAGTTCCAGCCGCGCAAAACTGGAAAGCGGAATACGCTCGCCCAGGGCATTCATGAAAAACAGGTTGCGCAGGGTTTCCGGGCTTTGCAGGTGTTCGGGGGCCAGTTCCATCACCACCCGGTACTGGTTGAGCGGGTTGTAGATCACACCCACCTGGCGCTGGC